>JANOAQ010000290.1:0-16740 GCA_031411195.1 Burkholderiaceae bacterium
ACTGCCTGACGTCCAACGGAAACGACGGCCGCCGAAGCGACTTCGGCAGCAATGTATACAGCGGGTTGGGTGGGAACTGGGGGGGGGGGGGGGGTGGCGGCAACCCGGGGCCCGAGCCCACGACGCTGTCACTGCTGGGCCTGGCGATGGTGGGGCTGGCGATGAGCCGGCGCAGCACGCGCCAGCCCGTCGCCTTGCAGGCAGGCAGGGCTCCAAGGCGAGGACTTCTCAGTCGCTTGGGCCGCAAGATCGGGCGTCGAACGAAAAACGGAAGCCAGAGGCTCCCGCTTGGCAGCGCTCAGCGAGGCGCGCAGGCGCTGAGGTCAGACGCTGCGCTTTTTGGCGCGCACCGCACCGGCTGCAGCCAATGCAGCCAAGGCCACCAGCGCCAGCGAACCCGGCTCGGGAACGGTGCGGTTCTCGTTGAAGGTGAAATCATCCATGGTGTAGAACTGGCCGCCCGTGATCTCGAGCTTCGAAACACCCGTCCAGTTGAAGTTCACCACCGAGCCCACGCCGATAGTGATCGCCACGTTGGCGGTGTCGATGAGGACGTTGCCTGCATCATAGGCATTGACCGTCACCGAACTCGGCGGGTTGAAATCCCAACCCCCAAAGAAGGCGCTGGTGAAATCAAACGTAGATGCCGAAGTGATGGTGATGTTGGCGGGCGAGGTGCCGTAGTTGTTGACGATGCCGTATTGGCCAGAACCCACTTGGGCCGAGTAGGGGGGATTGCGGAACAGAAAGAAGGACGAATCCCAGCTGAAGCCACCGTAGTTGCCGGCGACGCCCGACAGTGAGTCGGCGCTGTTGGAGGTAAGGCCTTCAAAGTCGAGCACTGTGGCGTGGGCTGCGGACGTGAGCGCGGCGATTGACACGGCAAGTGCGATGCGGGTGAACTTCATGGATGGCTCCGGAGGGAAAAGGCAGGTTGACGATTTTGTCAATTCAGCCTTAAGCAACCTTCGGGCCAGTAACAATTTCCGCGTTAAAAATCAAAGCGCATCAAAGACTTGCGATGAATTCCGGCGGCGGGATCGAAATCCAAGCCTGATTTTGTAAGCAAACTCGACAGCCGTTTCGACCGCGCAGACCGGATGCACTGGGCCACTCGGAACACGGTCCTCGGCCCTGCGCCGTGCCTAGCCTGGGCCCGCCCGGGCAACAGAATCATCTCGCGGCGGCCGTCGCTGGGCCGTGCGGGCCGTTCGGGCCGTCAAATGCGGTGCGGGCTACACCCCTATCCGCTTTTTAACCCACCTGCGCCACCACTTCGCCTTCGCTCACGCTGTCGCCTTCCTTGACGAACAGCGCACGCAGCACGCCGCTGGTGGTGGCTTCGATGGGGATTTCCATCTTCATCGATTCCATGATCAGGATGCAGTCGCCGGCAGCGACGGTGTCGCCGGCCTGCTTTTCGATCTTCCAGACCGAGCCGGTGACGATGGATTGAATGTCGGCCATTGATTGGCTCCGTTCAGGGGTTCTGGGCAGCGGCGCGTCAGGCCTGGCGCTGGGTCTTGTTCATGAAGCCGGCGATGCGCGCGTCCATGTCGGGGCCGCGCCCTTCGGTGCGGTGGATTTCGTGCGACAGGCCCATGCGCAGCGGCAGGCCGTCGGTCTCACGGTACAGGCGCTTGTTGGCCCGCAGGCTGAACCACGAGTTGGCCAGGATGGTGCGGCAGAACTTGTCGACCTCGGCATCGAACAGCGCATCGGGCACGCACCAGTTCACCAGGCCGATGGCCTGGGCCTCGGTGCCGGTGAAGGTGCGGGCGGTGCAGGTCATCTCTTGCGCCTTGCCGATGCCCACCCGGCGCGGCAGGCGCTGGCTCATGCCCCACACGGGCGTGAGCGCCCAGCGGGCATGCGTGTCGGCAAACTTGGCCGATTCAGCCGCCACGATCATGTCCCCGGCCAGGGCGAGTTCGAGCGCGCCGGTGTAGCAGTGGCCGTGCACGGCGCTGACCACCGGCTGCGGCAGGTCGGCCAGCAGCTCGATGGTGTCGGCCTGGAAGCTGGGCTTGGGCGGGTGCTCACCGTGCGCGATGTCGGCCAGGTCGTGCCCGGCCGAAAAGCACTTGCCGGCACCGCGAATGAGCACCAGGCCGACGTGCTCGGTCTCGCTGGCAAGCTGCTGCACATGGCTGCGCAGTTGCTGGAACAGGGCCACCGTCAGCGCATTGAGCTTGTCGGGGCGGTTGAGGGTGAGCACGGCCAGGCCGTCACGGTCTTCACGCAGCACGAGGTCGGTCATGGTGGTCTCCGGTGGTGTCGGGGCCATTGCACCCGACGCGCCGCGCGGCGACCATCGCGCAGGTGACTATGCCGCGCAAACCCTGGGCAGAGGGTCGCTACAGGTCTTTCAACGCCGCCTGCACATGCTGGCCGAACAGCGCCGCGTCACCCAGGGCGTTGGCATTGAGCAGGGCCAGCTTGACGAGGAAGAGCTCGGCCTTGTCGGCCCCTGCGGTGTCGATGGCCTGGGCCAGTTGGTCGTAGACGGCTTCGAGGCCGGCGATGGGCAGTTCTTGACGGGGCGGGGTCATGGGGGGCCTCACTGCGGCAGGGCGGTGCACAGGGCCGCCTGCAGGCGGGTGGCGTCGAGTGTCAACCAACGGGCGCACACATGCTGGTCGGGGCGCAGCAGGTAGGCGCCGCCGCCCGCCGGCACGCCATAGCGCTGGCGCACATGGCCGTCGGCATCGGCCAGGGTGTGGTCGGCGCCGGCCACGGGCTGCGCGGCACCAATGGCCGTCAGGCGGATGGGCACGCCGCGTGCGCGGGCATCGGCCAGCACCTGCTGCAGCGGTGCGGGCACGGTGGCGGCCTGGGTGAACAGCAGCAGGTCGAAGCCGCCGCCCAGGTGGTCGAGCAGGTAATCGTCGGCGCCCAGGCGCACATTGCGCGGCGGTGCGCCGTGGGCCGGGCCGGCGGTGAACAGCGCGTTGTCGTCGCCAGCGCTGTTCAATGCCGAGTGGCTGTATTCATGCGGCCGCGAGGTGCGCCAGTGGTAGAGCGGCCGCACGAAAGGCTGGCTGAGCGACAGCGACAGCACCGCATTGCGCAGCAGGGCAAAACCCCGGCTGGGCGGTGTCATGAAGCGGGTGCTCTTGCCAGCCTCGTCGATGATCTCGCGCGCGGCGCCTACGCGTTCGGCGCTGTGGTTGGCCAGCAAGCTTTCACCGGCCAGGCCACGCACCACGAAGGCCAGGTGCCAGGCCAGCGACTGGGCATCCTGGAACGCGGTGTTGGCCCCGCGCACGCCAAAGATCGGCAGCAGGTGGGCCGCGTCGCCGGTGAAGACGGTGCGCCCGTGCACGAAGTTGGGCAAGGTCAGCGTGCGGGCCGAGTACACCGAGCTCCAGTCCATCTGCCAGGGCAAACCAGCGTGGCCGATCATGGCCAGCTGGGCATCGATGCGGGCCTGCATCGATTCAGGCCGCAGCGCGTCTTCGGGGCTTTCACCGGGCGGCAACTGGTAATCGACCCGCCAGATGCCGTGCGGCTCGCGGTGCATCAGGATGGTGTTGCCCGGGTTCCAGGGCGGGTCGAAATAGGCCAGTCGTTCGGTGGGGTAAGGCAGATCGATGCGGATGTCGGCGATGACGAAGAAGCCTTCGTACGACGCCCCTTCCATCTGCAGGCCCAGTCCGGCGCGCAGGCCCGAGCGCCCCCCATCGGCGGCGATCAGCCAGCCGGCGGGCAGGGTGTAGGGGCCTTCGGGGGTGTCCACCTGCACCTGGGCATGGTCGGCGTGGTTGGCCACGCCCGTCACCTTGTTGCCCCAGCGCAGGTCGATCAGCGGCTGCGCGGCGCAGGCGTCCAGCAGGTACTCCTCCAGGTACTGCTGCTGCAGGTTGATCATGGGGAAGAAGCGGTCGTCGTCGTCGTGAGGCGCCTCCATGCGAAACACCCGCTGCCCCCGGAAGTACGAGTTGCCGAAGCGCCAGGGCAGGCCCGCCGCTGTGACGCGCCCGGCCACGCCCACCTGCTGCAATATCTCCATCGACCGGCGGGTGAAGACAATCGCCCGGCTGCCTTGGGACACCTGCAACTCGGCGTTGAGCAGCACGCTGGGCACGCCCAGGCGCGCCAGCTCCAGCGCCGCCACCAAACCCGCAGGCCCGGCGCCGGCAATGGCCACTGCAACCCGCTGCGGGGCGGCGTGCGCCGACGGCAACCAGGGCGCAAACACCCGGGCGCGGTAGTAGAGGGACGGGCGGGGCTCGGTGCTGGGCTGGTGCATGGGGCGATGATGCCTGCGCGCCCGGGCCACGCTCAACCCTGGTCAGCGCCCTTCGAAGCGCGGCGCCCGCTTTTCGACGAAGGCGCGCACGCCCTCGGCCATGTCGGCGGTCTTGAACAGCGGCAGCAGTTGCAGATAAACGTGGTGCACGTGGTCAGGAAAGGTCTCGTTCAGGCCCATGCGCATCATGCGTTTGGCCGCCTGCACGGCCAACGGCGCGTTGCCGGCGATTTCGCGGGCCACGGCCATGGCGCGGTCCATCAACTGGTCATCGGGCACCACCTCGTTGGTGAGGCCCCAGGCCAGGCACTCGTCGGCGCTGAGGGTGCGGCCGGTGAAGATCAGCTCGGCCGCCTTGGCCCAGCCGATCATGCGCGGCAAGAACCAGGTACCGCCCGATTCAGGCACCACGCCGCGCTTGACGAAGGCCGCCGCCAGCTTGGACGATTTGGCCATGATGCGGATGTCGCAGCCCAGCGCGGTGTCCATGCCGTAGCCCGCTGCACCGCCGTTGACGGCGCAGATGGTGGGTTTGTCCATGGCCTGCATCACCGTGGGCGGGGTGTTGCGCAGGTCGAGATTGGTGGTGCTCGACGCGTTGCTGATGCCGCAGTCGCCGCGCTGGGTGTTCAGGTCGAGCCCGGCGCAAAAGGCGCGGCCTGTGGCGGTGAGGATGACGCAGCGCACGTCCTTGTCGGCATCGGCCTGCAACAGGCGCCGGGTCAGCTCGCCCAGCATCTCGCGCGAGATGGTGTTCAAACGCGCGGGCGCGTTCAGCGTGATGACGGCGATCTGCTCGCTCACGGCATACAGCACTTCGGGCGGGGCAGTGACGGCGGTGGTGTCGGCGGTGGTGTCGGTCATCGAAGGCTCCTTCTGGGCCAGCCAACTTAGCCGCCACGCGCTGCGCGGTCTTGTGGGATCTGGCTGAGCCGCGCAACCTGCGCACCGGCCGGGTTGACCCGGATGGCCCTGGCCAGCGGTGCCAAAACAATCGACATCAGTCCCTGACCCCCATCACTGGAGCAACGATGCCCACCGAACCCACCCGTCAATCCACCCGACGCCACCTGCTGCTGGCCGCCGCCAGCCTGCCCGCCTGGCCCCTGCTGGCCAACGCCCAGGCCGCCTGGCCGAGCAAGCCGATCCGCATCCTCACGCCCTTCACCGCGGGCGGCGCCACCGATATCATCGCGCGCAGCCTGGCCATCCATCTGCAGGCCGCGCTCAAGCAACCCGTCAACGTGGAGCCCCGGCCCGGTGCCGATGGCGCGCTGGCCGCGCAAGAGCTGCTGCGCTCGCCGGCCGACGGCCACACGGTCTACCTGGCCACCTCGTCGGCAATGTCCTATGCGCCGCACATCCGCAAATCGCTGGGCTACGACCCGCTGAAGGACTTCATCCCGCTCACCCAGTTCGTCACCTTCACCTTCTACCTGATGGTGCACGAGTCGATCCCCGGCAAGACGCTGACCGAAGCGCTGGCCCACATCAAGGCCAACCCCGCCAAGTACAGCTACGGCTCGGGCAACTCCACCGCGCTGCTGGGCGCGGCGCAGTTGATGGCCTCGTCGGGTGCCGACATGGTGCACGCACCGTACAAGGGTGAATCGCAGGCCGTGGTCGACATGGTGGGCGGGCGGGTGCACATGATGTGGGCCTCACCCGCGGTGATGCCTGCACTGGTCAAGGACGGCAAGTTCCGCGCGCTGGCGGTGTTGCTGCCCGAGCGCAGTGCCGGCTTTCCCGACGTACCCACCATCGGCGAGGCGGGCATGCCGCTGGTCAATGTGGTGCCCTGGGGCGGCTTCGTGGTGCCGGCCAGCACGCCGCGCGATGTGGCCAATGCCCTGGCCAAGGCCCTGCGCGAAGCCATCAACCTGCCCGACATGCGCCCGCCCGCCGACAAGGCCGGCTTGGTGCTGCGCCCATCGTCGGGCGAGGCGTTTGCCAAGCTGCTGAGCGAGCAGCTGGTGGCCTACGGCCAGGCCATCAAGACGGCCAAGGTGCCACTCGAAAACTGAACCGCAACCCGCCATGGCCCGCATCCCCTACTTCGACCTGACCCAGGCCCCCGCCAGCTACACGGCGATGCTGGGCTCGCGCAACCCGCTCAACCTGTACCGCATGCTGCCGCACGCCGGGCCGGCGGCCGAGGGCTTTTTGCACCTGGGCGGCGCGCTGCTGCGCGAGCAGTTGCTCGATGCGCGCCTGCGCGAGATCGCCATCCTGCGCGTGGGCCATCTCAGCAACGCCGCCTACGAGGTGCACCAGCACCGCCGCGTGGCACGCACGGTGGGCCTGGCCGACGACAAAGTGGCCGCGCTGGAGATCGGTGCCAGCACCGCCGCACTGGACGATCGCGAGCGCTTCGTGGTGGCCTTCACCGACCAGCTGGTGCACCACGTCAAGGCCGACGACGCGATGTTTGCCCAGGCCCAGGCGCACTTCAGCCACCGCGAGGTGGCCGAGCTGGTGATGACCATCGGCTTCTACATGATGGTGTGCCGCCTGCTGGAGAATTTGGAGGTCGACATCGAAGCCCCGGGCACCTTGCCGAGTTCACCATCCACCGGCCAGCCGGCCAAGTTTCCATGAGCCTTGCGGCTGCCCAGGTCACCGTGCCTGGTGTGCTGATCAGCGAAGTGGGCCCGCGCGACGGCCTGCAAAGCATCAACCGAACCCTGCCCACCACCCACAAGCTGGCCTGGATCACCGCCCTGCACGCGGCCGGCCTGCGCGAGATCGAGGTCGGCTCCTTCGTGCCCGCCCGCCTGCTGCCCCAGATGGCCGATGTTGCCGACGTGGTGCGGCACGCCATCACCCTGCCCGGCCTCACGGTGATGGCCCTGGTGCCCAACCGCCAGGGCGCCGCCGCCGCGCTGGCCGCCGGGGTGCACAAGCTCACCATCCCGGTGTCGGCCAGCGCCGCACATTCACTGGCCAACGTGCGCAAGACGCGCGAGCAGATGGTCGATGAGGTGCGCACCATCGTGGCCCTGCGCGATGCCCAAGCGCCACAGGTGGGCATCGAGGTGGGCCTGTCCACCGCCTTCGGCTGCACCCTGCAGGGCCGCGTGCCCGAAGACCAGGTGCTGTGGCTGGCCGATCAGGTGGCCGCGGCCGGCGTGGATGAAGTGGGCCTGTCCGACACCACCGGCATGGCCCAGCCGGCCCAGGTGCGGCGGCTCTTCACCCGCCTGCGTGCGGCGCTGGGCGACAAGGCCGGCGCCGCCCACCTGCACAACACGCGCGGCCTGGGCCTGGCGAATGCCCTGGCAGCGTATGACGTGGGCGTGCGCACTTTCGATGCGTCACTGGCCGGTCTGGGCGGCTGCCCGTTTGCGCCGGGCGCCTCGGGCAATGTGGTGACCGAAGACCTGGTGCATCTGTTTGAAGCCATGGGCGTGCCCACCGGCATCGACCTGCACCGCCTGGTGGCCGCGCGCTTGCCGCTGCAGCAAGGCCTGCCCGGCGAGCCGCTGTACGGCCTGGTGCCCGACGCCGGCCTGGGCTTGGGCTTTGTCTATGCCGATGGCCGCCTGCCACCGTCCACAACCTTTGCCGACAGGGACAAACCACACGCATGAGCGACACCCCTGCCTTGCCGCTGGCCGGCATCCGCGTGGTCGAGTTCACCCACATGGTGATGGGCCCGAGCTGCGGCATGATCCTGGGCGACCTGGGCGCCGAGGTGATCAAGGTCGAGCCCCTGGCCGGCGACAGCACGCGCCGCCTGCTGGGCTCGGGCGCGGGGTTTTTTGCCATGTTCAACCGCAACAAGCAGAGCCTGGCGGTGGACGTGAACGACCCCCGAGGCCGCGAGGTGGTGCTGCGCCTGGTGGCCGGCGCCGATGTGTTCAGCGAGAACTTCAAGGCCGGCACGATGGACCGGCTGGGCTTGGATGCGCAGGCGCTGGCAAGGCTGAATTCGCGCCTCATCCACGTCTCGCACAAGGGTTTCCTGCCCGGCCCTTACGACCAGCGCACGGCCCTGGACGAGGTGGTGCAGATGATGGGCGGCCTGGCCTACATGACCGGGCCCGAGGGCCGGCCGCTGCGCGCGGGCAGCAGCGTCAACGACATCATGGGCGGCATGTTCGGTGCCATCGGCGTGCTGGCTGCGCTGCAGCAGCGCGACAACGTGCGCAACGGCACGGGCCAGGGCCAGGCGGTGCAGAGCGCGCTGTTCGAGAACAACGTGCTGCTGGTGGCCCAGCACATGGTGCAGTTCGCCGTCACCGGCCAGCCGGCCGCACCCATGCCCAGCCGCATCAGCGCCTGGGCGGTGTACGACGTGTTCACCGGCAGTGATGGCGAGCAGGTCTTCCTGGCCGCCGTCAGCGACACGCAATGGGTGCTGATGTGCCGCGAGTTCGGCTACGCCGACCTGGCCGGCGACGAGCGGCTGCACAGCAACAACGACCGGGTGCGGGCCCGCGTCTGGATGCTGCCGTTGCTGCGCGAGCGCTTTGCGCAATGCACCGCCGCCGAGTTGGCGCAGCGCTTCTTGCGCATCGGCCTGCCGCACGCGCCCATCACCCGGCCGCAAGACCTGTTCGACGACCCGCACCTGCAGGCCACCGGCGGCCTGGCGCCGGTGCGTGTGCCGGCCGATGCCAGCAGCAGCGGGCAAGCGGTGCAGACACAGGTTCCGCTGCTGCCGCTGACCCTCGGCGGTCAGCGCCCGCCGCTGCGCTCGCCGCCCCCTTCGATCGGCGAACACACCATGCTGCTGCTGCATTCCTTGGGCTACAGCGCGGCCGACATCACCGCGCTGCGCGCAGCGGGCGTCGTCGGCACAGGTTCGGCCACCTAGAATCACGCGTCCCGGTTTTGCCGGGCGCCCCTCCACTTCAGAAGATATCGACCCCATGGCAACTGCGAAGAAGACGACCCAAGTTGCAGCCAAGAAGGCTGCCCCCGCCAAGAAGACCGCCCCGGCTGCGGCACCAGCCAAGAAGTCCGGCAAGGCCGCCGCACCGGCCAAGGTGGTCAAGGCCGCCGCTCCCAAGAAGGCTGCCGCCCCGGCCAAGGCCGTCAAGGCCGCTGCGCCCGCCAAGGGCCCGCTCAAGGCCATCAAGACCGCCTTCAACAAGACCAGCCTGCTCACCCACCTGGCTGATCTGGCTGCGGTGGAGTTGAAGGCCGTCAAGGCCGTGGTCGCTTCGCTCGAAGCCACCATCCTGGCATCGGTCAACAAGAAGGGCCTGGGCTCGTTCACGCTGCCCGGCCTGCTCAAGGTCAACGTCGTCAACGTGCCCGCCAAGAAGAAGCGCACCGGCATCGACCCCTTCACCAAGCAAGAGCGCGTGTTTGCCGCCAAGCCCGCCTCGGTGAAGATCAAGACCCGCGCCCTGAAGAAGCTGAAGGACGCCGCGGCCTGATGGCTGCCAGGCCCGCCGTCGCAACGACGGTGGGCCGCCGAGCGGGCCACCCAGGCCGCTCCAATGGCGCGCTGGGCCCCTGTCTGCGGGCACCAGGCGCCTGTGCCACACTTCGGTTCAGAGCGGCAGTGGCTTTTCCATGAACACACTCAGCGGGTCGTCGGCATAGCTGCCAAAGCGGCCGCAGCGCGCAAAGCCTTGCTGCGCGTAGAAGGCCAGCGCGGCGCTCTGGTAGGGGCCGGTTTCCAGCCGCAGCAAGCGGCAGCCGCGTTGCCGGGCCTCGGCTTGCAGCAGTGCCAGCACCTGCGCCGCCACACCCTGCTGGCGTGCGGCCGGGGCCACGACCATGCGCTTGAGTTCGGCCTCGCCATCGGCCTGCAGCACCACGGCGCCGCAGCCCAGGGCCTCACCCTGCGCATCGCGGGCCACGGCAAACAGCACCTCGGGCTGCATCAAGCGGGCCAGATCCAGCAGATGGCAGCTCTCAGGCGGGTACAGCGACCGCTGGTACGCATCGAGCTGGGCGATCAGCGCCAGCACGTCGGGCTGGTCGGGTGACTCGAGGCGAACCTGCATGGGGTTCAGCGTCTGACCGGCTCAGGCCGTGACGCCGGCCACCGGCTCGATGGTCACGCCCGCAAATTCGAAGCATCCCCCGAGCACGGTGCAACCGGCCTGGGCCGCAGCCACCAGCACCGCGGCCGGGTCACCAACGGCCACCTGCAAGCGGGCCAAGTGCTCGGGCGTGCCAGCCGGCGCCGGGCGGATGCGCACCGTGCCGAAGTCCAATGCGAGGTGGTAGCTGCCTTGGCCATCGCTGATGGCGGCCACATCCATCAGCGCGGCCCAGTGCGCCGACAGGCCAGCCGCATCAGGCGACAGCACCTCGGCACCGGCCAGGCCCTGCACGCGGCCCGGTCGCTGGCCGGCCTGCCAATCGGGACCGGCCGGGTGGTAGAGGCCGGTGAGCGATTCACCGCCGTCTGTGTGGTCGAACTCCAGCATCACCGCACGGGTGTCACGCGGGTGCAGTTGCACGCCACGGTAGTCGGCATAGCTCAGCGCAAAGGCGATGCGCACGCCCATCGCTTCGGCCCGCGCGCGGCGCGGCGCCGGGTCGTCGCAATCGAAGATCAGCATGTAGCCGCCCTGCCCGCCGCTGCGGGCGATGAAGCGCTCGGCCGCCGTGTCGGCCACGCCGGGCAGCGGCGCCACGACTTCCAGAAAGCTGCTGCCCAGGGCGAACAGCGCGTTCTCCAGCCCGAACTTGGCCACATTGGGGTCGCGGTAGCAGACGGGCAGGCCCAGCACCGACTCCAGCGTGGCCACGGCCGGCGCCAGTTGCGGGGCCACCAGGCACACCTGGCGCAGGCGAAGGTAGGGCGTGGGGCGGGGCATGCGGGGCTCCTGGAATCCAGCGAAATGGCGGCGCCAGTGTGAGGCGGGCAGGCCTGCCAGCGTCTATCACGTGGGCGACCGGATTGAACTTGTGCCAAGGTGCCACGCGGCCTGCGCAAAATGCAGGCTACGCCTGCGCCGGCACACCGCCGTGGCGCGCCTGAAAGCCTGACCATGAGCACCCCCTTCCCCAGCCCTTCCGCCCTGACGGCCGAGCAGGCCCGCGCCCACGCCCGCCAGCTGCTGGCCCAGTTGCGCAGCAGCTTCGAACAGGCGCTGCAGCACACGGCGCAGGCCTGTGCCGTGGCCGGCCAGCTCGATGCCGGGCGCCTGGATGCAATGCAGGTGATCTGCCACGAGCTGGCCCTGGCCAGTGCCGATCTGCTGGCCGCCGAAACGGTGCTGGCCGATGGCAATGCCCGCACACCGCTGGACGCGCGCCTGGCGCTGGCCTTTGCCACCGACGCCATTGGCGCCGTGCACGGCCGGCTGGAACTGGTGCTGGCCGAGCTGGCCCTGGACCCTGCCGCGCTGCACACCCTGGCCGCCGGCCCGGCCCTGGCCGCCCTGCGCCGCCACGCCACCGGGGCGGCGGCCCTGGCCGCGCTGGGCGACGCGGTGGTGCACACGCCCGAAGAGATCGGCCAGGTGGACCTGGACGAGCCGGTGGCCATGGCCCAGCAGGCGTTTCGGCGCTTTGCCGCCGAGGTGGTGGCGCCGCATGCCGAAGCCATCCACCGCGAGAACCTCACCGTGCCTGAAGCGCTGCTGCAGCCCATGCGCGAGATGGGCGTGTTCGGCTTGTCCATCCCCGAGCAGTACGGCGGCAGCGCGGTCGATGGGCGCGACGACACGCTGCTGATGATCACCGTGACCGAGGCGCTGTCCGAAGCCTCTTTGGCCGCCGCCGGCAGCCTGATCACCCGGCCTGAGATATTGGCGCGTGCGCTGATGACCGGCGGCACGCCCGAGCAGAAACAGCACTGGCTGCCAAAACTGGCCGCCGGAGCGCCGCTGTGCGCCATCGCCATCACCGAGCCCGACTACGGCTCGGACGTGGCCAGCCTGGCGCTCAAGGGCAGCCGCACCGCCGGCGGCTGGCTGGTCAACGGCGCCAAGACCTGGTGCACCTTTGCCGGCAAGGCCGGCGTGCTGATGGTGGTGACCCGCACCCACCCCGACCGCAGCCTGGGCCACAAGGGCCTGAGCATCCTGCTGGTGGAAAAGCCCTCCTACGACGGCCATGCGTTCCGCTTCGAGCAACCCGGCGGCGGCACGTTGGCCGGCCGCGCCATCCCCACCATCGGCTACCGGGGCATGCATTCCTTCGACCTGTCTTTTGAAAACTTCTTCGTGCCCGATGCCAACGTGATCGGCGGCGAAGGCGGGCTGGGCAAGGGCTTCTACTTCACCATGACCGGCATGGTGGGCGGGCGCATGCAGACGGCCGCACGCGCATCGGGCGTGATGCGCGCGGCGCTGACCGCCGCCATCCGCTACGCGCAAGACCGCCGGGTGTTCGACGCCCCGCTGGCCAGCTACCCGCTCACGCAGGCCAAGATCGCCCGCATGGCCGCGCGTTATGCAGCCTGCCGCCAACTGGCCTATGCCGTGGGCCGCATGATGGAAGCGGGCACCGGCGGGCGCATGGAGGCCAGCCTGGTCAAGCTGCTGGCCTGCCGCTCGGCCGAGTTGGTGACGCGTGAGGCGCTGCAGATCCACGGCGGCATGGGCTATGCAGAAGAGACGGCAGTGAGCCGCTACTTCGTCGATGCGCGGGTGCTGTCGATCTTCGAAGGCGCCGAAGAAACCCTGGCACTGAAGGTGGTGGCGCGCAGCCTGTTGGAAGCGGCGCTGGCGAAACTACCGGGCGGCGGGCCGAGCGTTGGGCCGCTGCCAAGCCGGCCCGCCATCCCCTCGGGGGATCGGCCGACGGCCCCGTCGGCCGAGGGGCGCCAATGAGCCAACACGACAACCCCCTGCTGGCCGGCATGCGCGTGGTCGAGGCGTCGGCCTTCGTCGCTGCGCCGCTGGGCGGCATGACCCTGGCGCAGCTGGGCGCCGACGTGATCCGCATCGACCCGCCCGGCGGCGGGCTCGACCACCGCCGCTGGCCGGTGACCGACGACAACGTCAGCCTCTTCTGGTGTGGCTTGAACAAGGGCAAGCGCTCGGTCTGCATCGACCTGGGGCACGCTGAAGGCCGCGAGCTGCGATGGCCCTGATCACCGCACCGGGGCCCGATGCCGGCCTGCTGCTGACCAACTTTCCACCGCGTGGCGCCTTGGGCTTCGATGCACTGAGCGCACGCCGGCCCGACCTGATCCAGCTCACCATCATGGGCGACCGGCACGGCGGTTCGGCGGTCGACTACACCGTCAACCCGCGTTTGGGCCTGCCCTACCTGACCGGCGCTGCCGGCCTGGACGCAGACACCGCCGTCAACCACGTGCTGCCGGCCTGGGACCTGGCCACCGGCCACCTGGCCGCCGTGGCCCTGCTGGCCGCCGAGCGCCACCGCCAGCGCACCGGCACGGGCCAGCACATCACCCTGGCGCTGGAAGACATGGCCCTGGCGGTGATGGGCCACCTGGGCTTCATCGCCGAAGCCCAGCGGGGCCGCCAGCGCCCGCGCGTGGGCAACGACCTGTTCGGCGCCTTCGGCCGCGATTTCGTCACGGCCGACGGCCAGCGCATCATGGTGGTGGCCCTGACCGCCAAGCAGTGGCGCGGCCTGGTGGACGCCACCGGCCTGGGGCCGCAGGTGCAGGCGCTGGCCACGCAGCTGGGGGTGGACCTGCGCGCCGAGGGCGAGCGCTTCAAGGCCCGCGAGGCGCTGGCCGGCCTCTTCGGCCCGTGGATCGCGGCGCGAACACTGGCTGAAGTGGCCCAGGCCTTTGAGCCCCACGGCGTGTGCTGGACGCCCTACCAGACGGTGCGCCAGCTGGTACACGACGATCCCGCCTGCTCCACCGCCAACCCGATGTTCAGCACCATCGAGCAGCCCGGCGTGGGGCCGCTGCTGGTGCCGGGTTTGCCGCTGAGTTTTTCGGCCCTGCCACGCAGCGCACCGCGCCCGGCGCCGCTGCTGGGCCAGCACACCGAGCAGGTGCTGGCCGAGGTGCTGGGCTTGAGCACCGCCACACTGGGAGGGCTGGCCGAGCGCAAGGTGATCGGGCTGGCGGCATGACGGCGGCCACCGCGCTGGACTTCTCGGCCTGGCTGCGACCGGGCGACACGGTCATCTGGGGCCAGGCCCATGCCGAGCCGCTGACGCTGACCCGCGCCTTGATGGCCCAGTGCCAGGCTGTGCAGCACCTGCGCCCGCGCCTGCTGCTGGGCATCCCGTCCAGCGAAACCGTGCGGCCCGAGCATGGTGATGCGTTCGACTTTGTCAGCTATTGCGGCACCGGCGCCAACCGCGCGCTGGCCAAGGCCGGGCTGCTGGACGTGCTGCCGGTGCCGTATTCGCAGATCCCGGCGCTGCTGCGTGGTGGCCCAGTGAAGGACGGGCCGCTGAAGGTGGATGTGTTGCTGGTGCAGGTGTCGCCCGCCGATGCCGATGGCCACCACAGCCTGGGCCTGGGCAACGACCTGCTGGTGGCGGCGCTGGATGCGGCGCGCGTGGTGATTGCCGAGGTGAACGAGGCCGTGCCCTGGACCCACGGCGTGCGCACCTTGCACGCCCGCCAGATCAGCCTGTGCGTGCCGGCGCAGTACGCGCCGCTGGCGGCCGAGCCCGCCGCGCCATCGCCCACCGACCTGGCCATCGCCCGCCGCGTGGCCGCACTGATCGGCGATGGCGCCACATTGCAAATGGGCCTGGGCGGCACGGCCGACGCCACGCTGCAGTTGCTGACCGACCGGCGTGATCTGGGCATGCACTCGGGCCTGGTGGGCGACGGCTTGGTGGCGCTGGCCGAATCGGGCGCACTGACCAACGCCCGCAAGTCCATCGACCGCGGCGTCAGCATCGCCGGCCTGCTGGTGGGCAGCGCGCGACTTCAGCGCCATGCCCATCGGAACCCAACCTTGCAGTTACGCGGCAGCGAATACACCCACGGCGCCGATGTGCTGCGCCAGATCGGGCACTTCGTGGCACTGAACTCGGCCATCGAGGTCGACCTGAGCGGCCAAATCAATGCCGAGGTGGCCGGTGGCCAGTACGTGGGCGCGGTGGGTGGTGCGCCCGACTTCTTGCGCGCCGCACACCTGAGCCGCGGTGGCCTGCCCATCGTGGCCCTGCCGGCCACGGCGGGCACGCGCAGCCGCATCGTGGCCCGGCTGTCGGGCCCGGTGAGCACACCGCGCTGCGACGCCGGGCTGATCGTCACCGAGTTCGGCGTGGCCGACTTGCGCGGCCTGACGATCAACCAGCGCCGCCGAAAGCTGCTGGACATTGCCCACCCCGACCACCGCGAGGCGCTGGAGCGCCTGGCGCACGGCGATCAGCCGGCCGCGTGAGTGGCGCACGGCGGCCCGCCGGCCGCCTTGGGGGGCAGGAGCGAAACGACGTGGGGCGGACAACTCAGCCTGCGGCCGAGAGCCGCTGCCAGGCCCGGGCCGTGCGCAGATCACGCGTGCTGGCCGACAGGCCCAGCAGCGGTGCATCACGCAACCAGCGCGCACCCGCTGCGCTGGCGGGGCCGGCCGACCACAGCGCCGCCGCTTCGCCGTAAAGCCCGTGCGCTTGCGCCAGCACGCCGGCCAGGGCCACGTGCGTGGCGGGCGCATCGGCGGGCTCGTCGGCCAGGCTTTGGCAGGCCAGCAGCGTGGCCACGGTGCGCTGAGCAAACTCACCCGGCCAGGCATGGGCCCGCGCCTCGCGCAGCAGCAAGGCCAAGGTGGCGGCGGCGATGAACAAGTCTTCCAGCGTGCGAAAGGGCTTGCCGTAGGCGTCCCAGCCATCGCCGGGCAACCAGTCGCTCTCGGCCAGGTGAACGCCGCCCAGGTGCACTGCAGCGTGCGGCAACTCGGGCACGAACTTGGTGGCGGGCATGGGCTCGATCTGCAGGCCTGCAGCGCCGGTGGCGATACGCGCCACGCGCAAGGCGGGCGCCGTTCCAGCGGCATTGGCTTGGCGGCAGACCACCAGCAGGTGGGTGGCCACCGGGCCCAGCGTGGCCCAGCGCTTTTCGCCAACCAACTGCCAGTGGCCGTCGGCGTTGGCCGTGGCAGTGCTTTGCAGATCACGCGGGCGGTTGCCGCCGGGCTCGGTCAGGCAAAAGGCCAGCACCTCGTGCGGGGCCACCGCCGGCAGCAGTGCGCGCATGGCGGCCTGGTGGCCGCTGCCAAAAGCCCAGGCCAGGCGGTCGGACTGCAGGCCGCCGTACACGGCCAGCTCGAACGGCGTGCCACCCAGGGCGCACAGGGCCAGCCAGCGTGGCAGCCAGGCCTGCACGGTGTCGGCCATCGGCGCGTCGGTCGGGCCGGTCAGGCCGGCCTGCAGCCAGGGGGCGGGGGAGGGGTTCCGGTGCATGCAGGTCGCAGAAGGTGGCGGGCCGCGTCGGCAAACGCTCAGCGCGGGTCGATGGGCGTCATCGGCGGGCAGCGTGACTCGAACACCTCGGCCGCAGCCAGCACCAGATCTTCGCGAAAGCGCGGGGCGATCAATTGCACACCCATCGGCAGGCCAGCGGCCAGACCGGTGGGCACCGACACCGCCGGCAGGCCCAGCACCGGCACCGCAAACTGCGACTCTTG
>JANOAQ010000291.1:0-20708 GCA_031411195.1 Burkholderiaceae bacterium
GGCTGCACTGCTGCTGGCGCGGCTGACCGGTGCGCCCATCGAGGACTGCTGCGGCCGCGGCACCGGGCTGGATGACGCCGGCCTGGCGCGCAAGCAGGCCGTGCTGCGCCAGGTGCTGGCGCGCCACGCAGACGCCGTCACGCCGCTGCAGGCGCTGGCCGCGCTGGGCGGGCTGGAGATCGCGATGATGTGCGGCGCCGTGCTGCAGGCCGCGCTGGAGCGCCGGGTCATCGTCGTGGACGGCTTCATCGCCAGCAGCGCGGTGCTGGTGGCGGCGCGGCTGCAGCCGGCCGTGCTGTCACGCTGCGTCTTCGCGCACTGCTCCGACGAGGCCGGCCACGGCGGGATGCTGCGTGCGCTGGGCGCCACGCCGCTGCTGCAGCTGGGCCTGCGCCTGGGCGAGGGTTCGGGCGCGGCGCTGGCCTGGCCGCTGCTGGTCTCGGCCTGTCGCGTGCTGCAGGAGATGTCCAGCTTCGAATCGGCCGGTGTCAGCACGCGCAGCGACGTGCCATGAATCGCGCCTTGCCATGACGTTTGCACCACTGCGGCTGCTGGTGCACGAGGGGCGGCTGGTCTGCATCGCGCTGCAGTTCCTGACCCGCGTGCCGGTGCCGCGTGCCGTGGGCTATGAACCGGCCTGGCTGCAGGCCTGCCTGCGCCACTTCCCGCTGGTCGGCGCCTTCATCGGCGCCTTCGCCGCCGGGGTGTTGTGGGCGGCGCTGCAGCTCTGGCCGCCCGCGGTGGCGGCCGCGCTCAGCCTGGTGGCCACCGTGTGGCTGACCGGCGCCTTCCACGAGGACGGCCTGGCCGACACCTGCGACGGCCTGGGCGGTGCGGTGAGCCGCGAGCGCGCGCTGGTGATCATGAAGGACTCGCGCATCGGCAGCTATGGCGCAGTGGCGCTGGTGCTGGGGCTGGGGCTGAAGATCACGGTCGTGGCTGGGCTCGCAACCCAGCCGGTCCATGCCGTCGCTGCGCTGCTGTGGATGCACGCCGCCTCGCGAGCCGCGCCGGTGGCGCTGGTGTGGCGGCTCGCCTATGCCGGCGACGCAGAGCATGCGAAAGCCAAGCCGCTGGCGACGCAGACCGATGCCGCTGGGCTGCTCGTCGCGCTGGGCTGGGTCGCCTTGCTTGCTGCCGCCCTGATGGCGCTCGCGCCCATGATCGCCCCCCCACTGGCGCCCGCGCTGCCGGCCGCGCTGGGCGCGGCGGCCGCTGCCAGCATGCTGGCCACCGGGCTGTGCGCGCGCTGGCTGCGCCGCCGCCTGGGCGGCTTCACTGGCGACACGTTGGGCGCCACGCAGCAGATCGTCGAGCTGGCCGGCCTGCTGGCCTGGCTGGCCGTGGCGGCGCGATGAGCGGGCACGGCGTGTCCAGCGATTCAGCGCTTTGGGTATGGCGCCACCCACGGCCGCAGGGAGCCGCCGGCCGCTGCATCGGCCGCACCGACCTGGCCGTCGACCCGCGCCGCGCGAAGCGATTGGCCCACCGCATCCGCCAGGCGGCACGCCGCCAGGGCCTGCCGCGCGTCGTGCTGACCTCGCCACTGCGCCGCTGCGCCGACGTGGGCCGCTGGCTGCGCCGCTGGGGCTGGCAGCACCGCGTCGACGCCGCGCTGCAGGAGATGGACTTCGGCACTTGGGACGGCCAGCGCTGGGCGACGCTGCCACAAGCCGCGGTCGATGCCTGGTGCGACGACTTCCTGAAGCACCGCCCGGGCGGCGGCGAGAGTCTGCAGGCCCTGTTCGACCGCGTGGTGGCATGGCGGCCACCGGCTGCAGCGCAGGTGCTGGTCGGTCACGCCGGCTGGATGCTGGCGCGGCGCTGGCTTGCCGATGGCCGGCCCCTGCCATGCCATGCCGCCGACTGGCCTGCGCCACCCGCCTATGGTGCGTGCTGGTCGCTGCCCGCGACAATCGACGCATGACGTTGCACTCCGAGGGCGCCAAGGGCCGTGCCCTCATGGTCTGGGGCACCAGCAGCGGCGCCGGCAAGAGCCTGCTGGCGACCGCGCTTTGCCGTTGGGCGGCGCAGCGTGGCATCGACGTCGCGCCCTACAAGGCGCAGAACATGAGCAACAACGCCCGCGTTGTACCCGGGCCAGGCGGTGGATGGGGCGAGATCGGCGCGGCTCAATACTTTCAAGGTCTGGCCGCGCGCGTGCAACCCAGCGTCGACATGAACCCGGTGCTGCTCAAGCCCGAGGGCGACACCGCCAGCCAGGTGGTGTGCCAGGGCCAGGTCGACGAGGCGCTGTCACGCCTGCCCTGGCGCGAGCGCAGCCACCACCTGGCCGTGGCGGCGCGCGAGAGCTTCCTGCGCCTGCGCCAGCGCCACGAGCTGCTGGTCATCGAAGGCGCGGGCTCGCCCGCCGAGATCAACCTGGCGCCCCAGGACTACGTCAACCTCGAGACCGCGCGCTGGGCCCGCGACAGCGGCCGCCTGCGCAGCCTGCTGGTCACCGACATCGACCGCGGCGGCGCCTTCGCGCACCTGCACGGCACCTGCGCCTTGCTGCCGGACGATCTCAAGCCCAGCCTGGCCGGCTTCGTGCTGAACAAGTTCCGCGGCGATGCCGCCCTGCTCGCCCCGGGGCCGCAGATGCTGCAGCAACTGACGGGCGTGCCGACCATCGCCGTGCTGCCGATGCACCGCGACCATGGCCTGCCCGAGGAAGACGGCGTCTTCGATGCGGGCTTCGACATAGCCGCGGCCGGCGGCCTGAACGTCGCGATCGTGGCCTACCCGCGCATCAGCAACCTCGACGAATTCCAGCCGCTGAAGCAGGTCCGCGGGCTGCGGCTGTGCTGGGCGCGCAGCGCTGCGGCACTGGCGGGCGCCGACTGGATCGTGCTGCCCGGCTCCAAGCAGGTCAGCGGCGATCTCGACTGGCTGCGCCAGCAGGGCCTGGACGTCGAGATCGCCCGCCACGCCGCCACCGGCAAGCGCGTGCTCGGCATCTGTGGCGGCTTGCAGATGCTGGGCTGCCTGCTCAGTGACCCGCAAGGCATCGATGGCCCCGCGCGCGACAGCCAGCCCGGTCTCGGGCTGCTGCCGCTGCATACCCGCTATGCCGCACCCAAGCGCGTGCTGCCCGTGCGGGCCCGCTTCAGTGCGCTGGCGGCGCCCTGGCAGGCCTTGTCGGGCATCGAGGCGCCGGCCTACGAAATTCGCACCGGCATCACCGATGCGGTGCCGGACGCAGGCGCGCGGGCTGTGCTGCACGACGAACAGGGGGCCGCCATCGGCTGGCAGCAGGGCTCGACCCTGGGCGTGTATGCCCACGGCCTGTTCGAGTCGAGCACCGTGATGCGCGCGCTCTTCGGGGCCGAAGCCACCACGCTCGACGCCGCGTTCGACGGTCTTGCCGATCTGATCGACCGGCACTTCGAACCAGGAGCCCTGGAGAGCCTGATGCGTGGTTGAGCGCGAGCGGAAGTCGTTTCGACTGTGCAGCCTGCCGCGAGGCGAGATGCCAGGAAGCTGCCCGTCGCCACCGTCGGCTGATGTTTAGGTTTGTCCAACAACTGCCCTCAGGCCTGCGCCATGCGGAGCGCCGCAGCGTCGCACGGGCAGGTGTCGAACAAACCTAAACACTTCCAGTCATCCGATCGGTCAGGAAATCGGCGCGCCAATGACCGGTCTCAAAGTACAGCGGCCATAGGACGACGACCGTTCGAACGCGAGCACTCTCCAAAGCAGCCGCCCGCCGTCTTACGGCGCCGGTCGCGATTCGATGCAGGCCATAGGCCCGCAGCTCGACCAGCCCGACTGGCGCTGCCGACTCAAGGTGGCCTGTCATCACGCCTTGCAACCAGGAGGGCGTGTTGAGTGACCAACTTCACTTCATCGCGCTCGATGGTCGCACCGGCCTGCCCTCGCATTGGCAGCAGTACCTAGGGCCATTCAACACTGGTGCATCTGGCGCTGCCGACGGCGACGTCGATAACCTGCCGACCATGCTGATCCATTCCGTCACCGGCCACGCATCACCCGAGCCACCGACCTTCTCCGATGCCCAGGAGGTCATGAGCTACCGCCTGGCGATGGCGGCACTGAGCTCGGTCGATGCCGCGGTCTCGGTGGTCGAGGTAACGGTGCCTGATCACCCGGTCGTTTTCGTGAACGCTGCTTTCTGCAGCCTCACGGGCTATGACCGCAGCGAAGCGCTGGGGCGCAACTGCCGCTTCCTGCAGCACGCCAGCACCGACCGTGCCGCCCTTGCGTTGATACGCGAAAGCATCGCCGCCGGAAGGCCGGTTCAAACCGTGCTGCGCAACCAGCGGCGCGACGGCACCAGCTTCTGGAACGCCTTGAAGCTGGTGCCGCTGGCTCAGGACGACGGCCGGGTCACACACTATGTGGGCTTCCAGCATGACTTGTCCGACTGGGCCTTGCCGGCCCAGGTCGTGTTGTCGATGGACGAGATGGGCGCCAGCAGGGCACTAGCGCGATTCGAGCACGCCATGACTGCCGCACTCCGCGAGCAAGCGTCCGGCCGCCACCGCTGGGTTCTGGCCCATTTGCGCGCAACGTCGAACCCGATTGCCAGCGACGTCGCCCTGCCGCTGTCCCAGCGGGAGGCAGTCACCAGTGGCCTGCGCCCCTTCCTGTCCGTTGGCGCGGCACTCCATTTCGCACCCGGCGGATCGGTGGCCGTCCTCGTGCCTATCGCGGGCGACCAGACGCCCTCGGAGGTGGTCACCCCGCTGCTACAAGCGGTGCAGGCAGTCTGGCCTTGCCGCGCCGGGATGGCCGAACTGGGTGTCGACGGGACCGATGCCGAGACACTGCTGACCCAGGCCCGGCTCGCCTGCAATCGGGCCGTTGAAGAGTCGGCCAAGACCCCATGCTATGCCGCTGAAGTGCGCAACCTGGCCGATCTGCGGACGCAGCAATTACTTCGCGACGTTCGCGGCGCCCTGGAATGCGGCCAGTTTCGCCTGGTCTTCCAGCCCGTGGTGGAACTGGCCAACGGCGAGCTCAGGGGTTTTGAAGCCCTGCTGCGCTGGCGGCATCCCGAACTGGGACAGGTCATGCCGGGCGAGTTCATCGCGCAACTCGAGCGCATGCCCGAAATGGGCCGCGTCACGCGCTGGGTGCTGACAACCGCGCTCGAACACCTCGGGCGCTGGTGTACCGCGCTGGGCCGCTCGCTGCGCATGGCGGTGAACCTGCCTGCCGAGCTCCTGCTCGACGACGACTTCACGCTGTTCGCGCTGGCTGAACTCGATCGGCAGCAGATCAACCCGCGCCAGCTGGAACTTGAATTGACGGAGCGCTCCCTGGCCAATGCCAACGGCCCCGCCGTGACCCGGCTGCGCGAGTTGCACGGCCATGGCGTGCAGATCGCCATCGACGACTTCGGCACGGGCTGGAGCAGCCTGGCCTATCTCGCCCAGTTACCGGTCACCACCTTGAAGGTGGACCAGCAGTTCACCCGCGGCGTCACCTTCAATCGCGCCGACGCGGCCATCTCTCGCATGACCGTGGAGCTGGCGCGCGGCCTGGGTCTGCGCTGCGTTGTCGAGGGTATAGAGCGGCCAGGCCAGGTCCATTTCTTTTCCGACCTGCGCTGCCATGAAGCGCAGGGCTACCTGTTCGCCAAACCGCTGGAGGTCGAGGCCGTCGACCGCTGGATGCTGGCGCCGACGCCGTTCATTGCGCCCGATCTGCAAAGTGGCAGCGCTGCGCCTGGCGTCCGTCATCTGCTGATCCTGGACGATGAGGAGAACGTGCTGCGTTCACTGCGCCGCACGCTGCGCCCGGCGGGCTTCCAGATCCACATCACCACCTCGCCCGAGCAGGCCTTCG
Organism: Burkholderiaceae bacterium; assembly: GCA_031411195.1. Classification (GTDB taxonomy): domain Bacteria; phylum Pseudomonadota; class Gammaproteobacteria; order Burkholderiales; family Burkholderiaceae_C; genus Pseudaquabacterium. The sequence goes on from JANOAQ010000291.1 coordinate 5,815, forward strand.
AGATCCTGGCGCTGCACCCAGTGGGCGTCATCCTGTCGGACCAACGCATGCCGGGAATGACGGGCACCGAATTCCTGCGACGGGTCAAGGACAAGTACCCGTTGACTCGACGCATCGTGCTCTCGGGCTACACCGACCTGCAATCCATCACCGAGGCCATCAACCAGGGCGCCATCTACAAGTTCCTCACCAAGCCCTGGAGCGACACCGACCTCCTCGCCACGCTGGAGACCGCTTTCGCCGAATTTGAACTGGGTGCAGAAAATCAACGCCTTCACGACGAACTGCAGCAAGCGCACCGGCGTCTGGGCGACGTCCTGGTGGCGCAGGGCCAGCGGATGAGCCACGGCGAAACAGCCCTCGATGTCATGCATGCGGCGCTGTCGTCTGTTGCCGTGCCCGTCATGGGCCTGGACAGTGCGGGTGCCCTGATGATGATCAATGAAGCGGCGGAACGGCTGTTTGCGCCCGCGGTGGCCCTGTTGGGCGAGCCGGCGTCGCAGCTGCTGGGCTTCGAGCCCACGCGCGACCAGGGGGAATCGCGGCGGTGCATGGTCCTCGGCCACCGCAGCTATGCGGTCCATTGCACTGCGCTCGTCACCTGCGGCCAAGACCAGGGGCTCATGCTGACCTTTCTGGAGGGGCAGCCGTGAAGGTGCTTGCCAAACCCGCAAGCCCGGTGCCCTCGCCGCGGCGACTGCCCCCGCTGTCCTGCGTTGCAAGCCGCATCGTCGAACAGGCCAGTCAAGAGGATGCCGATATCACCACGCTGGCGCAGCTCATCGAGATCGACCCGGCGCTGACGATCGCGGTCCTGCGGCTGGTCAACTCGCCGTTCTACGGGCTATCGCGGCAGGTCGGTACCGTCAACGAGGGCATGATGGTGCTGGGCATGAACACCTTGCGCCGTGTGGCTATTGCCGCGGCCATTGCCCAGCCCTTGTCGCGATTGGGCATGCAGCGCAGTCTGGTCGAGGCCACCTGGCGCAAGGCCATCGCGGGCGCCGTGCTGGCGTCACGCCTGCTTGACGGGCATGCCGAGAGTCAGCTGGCGTTCACGGCGGGCGTCCTGCAGGACCTGGGTCGCTTCGAGCTTCAGCTGCGCTCGCCCGTGGCCTACGCGCCGCTGGAGGCCCTGGCCGGTGCTGAGCTGTGCGCCGCAGAACGGGCCACCTTCGGCGAAGACCACGCGCAGGTTGGCGCGAGTCTGGCGCAGACCTGGGCCCTGCCATCGGTCATCGTGGAGGCCATCGCGGCACACCATCGGCCTGCCGTGCAGGCACCGACGGGCGCCGCCGCCCAGGCCGTGTGGATTGCCAGCCTCGTGGGTGACGCGGCGCTGGGTCTGGAGATGTTGCCGCCTCTGCCGCACATCCGGGTGGATCTGGCGCAGGCGCAGGCGGCTTCGCAACGCGATGTGGCTGCCCTGTGCAGCCTGCTGGGCGTGTGAGGAGGGCACCATGAGCCAGCATCAGGACAGCGCCCTGCTGATCGCCGAGTTGCACCACCTCAGTTGCCATTCGGGCGACGACGCCAGCGCGCTGGACGGCATGCTTGCACACGTTGTCCGAGGCTTCGGTGCCGTCAGCGGCAGCCTCGCCGTCGTCGACGACGATCAGCCCGACACCCTGGAGATTGTCGCCGGGGTTGATCTGCCGCCCGACATGCTCGGCACCCGCGTGATGCTGGGCAGCGGTGTACTCGGCCAGGTCGCGGCCGACGGCCAGCCGCGATTGATGACGGGTGCGCGGTCGGGCGCAGAGCAGCGCAAGCTCGACGCACCGGCATCGTCCATCTGCTGGCCAATGACGATCAAATCCCGCCGCATCGGGGCGCTGGCCATCAACCGGCCAGCCCTGTCAGCGCCTTTCACACAGGACGATGTGGACCGCGGTGTCACCTTCGTGACCGTGCTGGCCTTGCTGGTGGACAACGCCGGCATGCGCAAGGAACAGCAACGGCGCATCGACCACCTCTCACGCCTGAACGTGGAGATGCTGGCCGTCAATGGCGAGCTGAAGACCACCCAGGCGCAGCTGCTGCAGTCGGAGAAGATGGCCTCGATCGGCCAGCTGGCCGCCGGCGTCGCCCACGAGATCAACAACCCGATCGGCTATGTCTACGCCAACTTCAACACCCTGTCGGGCTATGTCAAAGACCTGCTGGCGGCGGCCCGCGCCACCCCCGGTGCCAAGCCGCTGGACCTGGATTTCCTTGCCGAAGACCTGCCCGACCTGCTGAGCGAAACCCGCGAGGGGCTCGACCGGGTGACCAAGATCGTGCGCGATCTGAAAGACTTTTCGCGCGTCGACACCAGCGACGACTGGGAATGGGCCGACCTCGTCGCCGGCCTGGAAAGCACGCTCAACATCGCCCACAACGAAGTCAAGTACAAGGCCACGGTGGAACGCCAGCTGGTGGCGCTGCCCGATGTGCTGTGCCGGCCTTCCGAGATCAACCAGGTGTTCATGAACCTGCTCGTCAACGCCGCGCAAGCCATTGCCGAGCGCGGTGTGATCAGCCTGCGGTCGGGCCACGACGCCGAGCAGGTCTGGATCGAGATCGCCGACACCGGCAAAGGCATGACGGCCGAAGTGCGCAACCGCATCTTCGAGCCCTTCTACACCACGAAACCGGTCGGGCAGGGCACAGGCCTGGGCCTGTCGCTGTCCTACTCGATCGTGCAGAAGCACCACGGCCGCATCGATGTGAGCAGCGAGCCCGGCCACGGAACCACCTTCCGCGTCACGCTTCCGCGGCACCAGCCCGGCCGGGCTGGCCAGCCCGCAGCGCCCAAGGTCGAGCATGCCTGACGCTGCCCAAGCCGCTGCCCCTGCCAGCCTCACGCCCGGCTTCGACATCCTCGTCGTCGACGACGAGCCGAACATCGTCTCGGCACTGCGCCGGATGCTGCGCGCCAACGGCTACCAGGTGCAGACAGCGCCCAGCGGCCGCGACGCGCTGGCCCTGCTCGACGAATGCGCGGTGGACTTGATCATCTCTGACATGCGTATGCCCGAAATGGACGGCGCCGAGTTCCTGCGCCGGTCGCGCGAGCGCGTGCCCGATGCTGTTCGCATCCTGCTGACGGGCTACGCCGACATCGGCTCGACGATTGCCGCTGTCAACGACGGCGAGATCTTCCGCTACGTCAGCAAGCCCTGGAACGATGAAGCGCTGCTGCGCACCTTGCGCGACGCCCTGCAGCGCAAGCAACTCGAGCGTGAGCGCGACCAACTGCTGAAGACCGTGACGCAACAGCACGGCGAGTTGCAACGCCATGCCGAACTGCTGGAGCAACGTGTGCTGGAGCGCACGCAGGCGCTCAGCACCGCCCACACCGAGCTGCAGGCCACGCACGACCAGGTGCGCAACGGCTTCCTGGGCACCTTGCGCATGCTGTCTCACATCCTGGACCAAGGAGCGGGTTCCACCCGCGGTTGCGGACGCGCCGCTGCGGCACTGGTCCAGGGCGTGGGCACCCGGCTGGGCCTGCCGCCCGAAGCCGTGCAGGACATCTTCCACGCGGCCTTGCTCGAGGACCTGGGCCGTCTGGGCCTGCCGCAGCGCTTGATCGACGCCCCGCTGTGCAGCCTGAACGGCGACGACCGGCGGCGCATGGAGCGCGTGCCCCTGACGGCCGAAGGGCACCTCGTTGCGCTTCCCGCCCTGCACGGCGCGGGCCGCATCCTGCATCACCTCAGCGAGCGCTGGGACGGCTCTGGCGAACCCGACGGATTGAAGGGCGACGCCATCCCGGCGGGCTCGCGGCTGCTGCGCGTGGCCAGCGAATACGAGCGGCTGAAGGCCGGGGTGATTGAAACACGCCGGTTCAGCGAGGCCGATGCACGCCGCTGGCTGCGCAACGGCAGCGGCACGCGCTATGACCCGGCGTTGGTCGATGCCGTACTGGAATGGCTCGAGTCGCCTGTTGCATCTGCGCCGCCGCGTCTTCAGCTGAGCGTGGCCGAAGCGGAAGCCGGCATGGTGCTCGCGCGCGACCTGACCGTCGGCAACGTGCTGCTGGTGCCGCAGGGCCGTTCGCTGGACACCAAATTGATTGCGGCCCTGGCGCAACTCGAGACCCGTCAGGGCCTGCAACTCACACTTGAAATCGAAGGCCATGACCCCCTCTGAAGTGCTCATTCTTCACGTTGACGATGAACCCCACATCCTGTCGGCCTTGCGCCGCAGCCTCGCTCGATTCGGCAACGGGCAGGATCTGAAGATCAGCATCCGCTCGCACACGTCGGCGGCGTCGGCCCTGGGCACCCTGTTGACCGAAACCGTCGACATCGTGATCTCGGACTACCGCATGCCCGACATGGACGGCGTGGAGTTGCTGCGCCGAGTGCGCGAACTGCAGCCCTTCGCCGGGCGCATCTTGTTGTCGGGCACCACCGACCTGTCGTTTCTGCTGGGAGCTGTCAACCAGGCCGCAGTGGCCCGGGTGCTGCAGAAGCCCTGGGCCGACACCGACCTGCAGGAGGCTGTTCGGCAATGCATTCTGGTGCGGCGCTTGCAGTTGGAAAACGCGGAGCTGGCTGATGAGGTGCGTGTGCAGCGCGGCCTGCTGTCGCAGCAGGAGGCCAGCCTGCGCAGGCTGGCCAGCCTGCACCCTGAGATCACCGAAATCGATTGCGCGCGGGGTGCCCTGTCACTGGCCACGCAACCCGGAACCCTGAAGGAGGATGCGCATGGCTGATATTTGTACCCAAGCCGCTGGCACCCAAGCCGTGACGCGCGTGGCCAGGTTTTGCGCCTCGAGCCGCTTCTTGGTTCGCAACGACATGGAGAAAGACGTGCGGTTGGCCTTCCAGTCGCGGGCCCACCTGGTCGACGCGGCGCCCGGCTTCTGCCGCATGGAAGTGATGCAGCCGCTGGAAGACCCGAAGGAGTTCTGGTTGATGACCTGGTGGACCGACGAGGCTTCCTTCACCGCCTGGCACAAGGGGCACGACTACCGCTGCGCCCATGCCGGCATTCCCAAGGGCTTGAAGCTGGTGGCCGGGTCGGTCCAGATCCGGCACCTCGAGTTGATCTGCTCATAGCAGCTGCGATCTGATGAACCACCAAGACTTTCGCCTGGATGACGGCGGCATCGCCGCCTTCATCGCCCTGCGCGACGAAGCCATTGCCTTTGCCCTGGCGGCCAGCGAACGTGCCTTTCCAGAGATCTACGCCCGCTTCGGTGCCAGAGGCCGGGAGGCCTGTCAGGAAGACCTGGGTTATCACCTCGATTTCCTGCGCCCCACGCTCGAAACCAACGATCTGGCCCCGTTCCTGGCCTATTTGGGCTGGCTCGCCCAGGTGCTGGGCAGCCGTGGTGTGCCGATGACCTCGGTGACGCGGTCGATGGCTGACCTGGCAGACTTTTTCCTCGACCGCCTGGGGCCTGCCGGGCTGCCGGTGGCTGCGGCGCTGCAGGCGGGCCAGGCGGCATTGGCTGCCGGCATCCCGGCGCCGACCTACGACCGCCCTTGCCCGGCGCCCCGCAGCGAGGCGCTGCCCTATGCCGGCGCCGCGCTGATCGGCCATCGCGATCACGCCATGGGCTTGCTGGAATCAGCACTGGCCCGCGACGATTCGCTCACCCAGGTCGCCGTCCACGTGATCCAGCCGGCCATGTACGAGGTCGGCCGGCTGTGGCAGGACAACAGTGTCTCCGTCGCCCAGGAGCAGATGGCCACCGCGATGTCGCAGAGCTGGATGGCACGCGCACGCGCTCGCGCCGTCGCCAAACCCGGCAACGGCTTGCGCGCCCTCTTGGCATGCCTGGCCGGCAACCGCCATGTGATGGGCTTGCGCATGGTGGCCGATGCGTTCGAGCTGGAGGGCTGGGGTACCTACAGCCTCGGCGCCGACAACCGCATCGATGACCTTGTGGCGCGGGTGCAGTCGCTGCGGCCGCATCTGGTGGGGTTCTCGGCCTCACTGCCGCAGCATCTGCGCGACATCCGAGAAGGTATCCGCAGGCTGCGGGTCGAGTTCGGGGCCGACTGCCCCCGCCTCGTGGTGGGCGGTCTCGTCATCAACCAGTTTCCCGCGCTGGCCGCCTGGCTGGATGCCGAGGTGCTGGGGCCCGACGCCGCCAGCGCCATTGCGGCAGCCGAGCTGTCTTTCAGCGACCACCCGGAAAGATCGTGAATCGCGACCTCGTCCGCCCGTTTCTTTTCGAATCCATCGCGTCCATCGACGCCATTGAATCGATCGTCCTGGCGCGATTCGACCGTTCGGGTCTGCTCGTGCACGCCAATGCGGGCTACCGCCGAATTGCCGCCGGCCAGAACCTGTCACTGTGGCAACTGATCACACAGCCTCGGATGGAAGCCGTGCTGTCCGCCACGCCCGGGCCCGATGGCAGCGTCTATAGCGGCCTGATCACGGCCAACTGCCCCAATGGCGAGTTGCGGTCGCTCAAAGGCAGCATCGTTGTCGAGCACGAAGGCATCGCATTGGTGGCCGGCTACGACATGGACGGAGCCGAAACCCTGGCCAGCGCCTTGCAGGCGCTCAACGACGAATTGAACGAGGCCTACCGGGATCTGTCGCGCAGCAAGCAGGCGCTGGAGGCGCGCGAGGCCGAGATCCTGAAGCTGTCCCTCACCGACGCGCTCACCGGTGTGGGCAACCGCAGGATGCTCAACGAGGTGCTGGCGCGCGAGGTCGCGCGCAGCGCGCGCGGTGGCCAGCCGCTGTCGCTGGTCATTCTGGACATCGACCACTTCAAACGCGTCAACGACAACCACGGCCATGAAATGGGCGACTTCGTGCTCAAGGAAACGGGCGCCACATTGCTGCGCCTGGTGCGGCTGTCCGACATCGCCACGCGCATGGGCGGCGAGGAATTTGTCGTGCTCTTGCCAGCGACCAGCGTCGATGAAGCCCTGGTCTGTGCCGAACGCATGCGGGCCGCGCTGGCGCAACACGACTTCGGTCTGCCGACGGCGGTGACCTCCAGTTTCGGCGTCGCCTGCCTGCTCGCCGGCGAGTCCGGTGCGGCATTGCTGGCCCGGGCCGACAAGGCCCTTTACATCGCGAAGCAGCAGGGCCGAAATCGCGTCGTCGACGCAGCCGACCCCCCACTAGAGCGACCCCCGCCATGTACAGCCTGACTCAATTCCAGTTCGACGCCGCCGACCTGGCAGCTACATTGCCGAACCTGTCTGACACCGACCTCGACGCCCTCGACTTCGGCGTCGTCGAGATGAGCCGCACCGGCCAGGTGCTGCGCTACAACGCCGCCGAATCCCGCTTTTCCGGCCTGCCGCCTGAGCGCGTGGTGGGCTGGCACTTCTTTCGCGACGTGGCGCCTTGCAGCAACAACCGGCACGTGGCGCAGCGCTATGACGAGCCAGTGCTCGACGAGACGCTGGAATACACCTTTGCCCTGCGCATGAGGCCCGTGCCCGTCACCTTGCGCCTGGTCAAGCCTGCCGGCGACGGGCCCATGTACCTTCTGGTGCGGTGGACATGACCGTTGCCAGTCTGCAGCGCGAGATCGAGGAACTGCTGCAGTTCATCTATCTGGCGCCCGTGGCCATCATCCGCCTCGGCGAAAGCGGTGCGGTGGAGATGCTCAACCCCAAGGCCGTGCAGGTGCTGCAGGATCTCGACATCGACAGCGGCCGGGCCGACGGCCCCGCCATACTCGATGCCCTGGTGCCGGGCTTGGGTGATGGCTGGCGTGCCACGGCGGGAACCGTCGGGCCAGTGGTGGCACCGCAGCGCTGCACCCCGGTACGGGCCCAGGGCCACCCTCTGCATCTGGTGCTGCAGGTGGTGCGGCCCGACGCGCGTTGCACGATGATGACGATCGAAGACGTCACGGCCACCGTGGACCAGGAACGCGAACTGCGACGCGAGCGTCGCCGTTTCGGGCTGGTGCTCGAACAGATCCATGGTTACTGCGTTGCGATGCTCGACTGCGAGGGGGTGATCAGCGAATGGAATCCTTCCATTGGGCGCATGCTGGGCCAGCAGGCGGCGGACGTGACCGGGCGGCCCTTGCTCGACTTCGCCTGCGAAGCGGCCGGCAGCCCGCACGCCGATGCAGCCGGCACGCCCACCTCCGCGTCCACACCCACGCCCACGCCCGACTTCAAGTCGATCGCCCAAACCGTGGCGCAGCAGGGTTGGTGCCGCATGCAGACACCTTGGCGCGGGCTGGGTTCATCCGTGGTCTGGGGCGACTGCGTGGTCACACCGCTGATCGAGGGAGATGGCGAGGTCATCGGGCATGTCGCCGTCATCCGCGACATCACCGAAGAACACGAGCAGACCTGCCGGCTGATGGATGCCGCCCTGAACGACCCCCTGACCGGCCTGAGCAACCGACGCGGTTTGCAGGCGCGCATCGACATGGCGCATGATCGACCGGTCGCGGAATCCCTCGCGACCACCTGGATCATGGCCGATATCGACCACTTCAAGCAGGTCAACGACCGCCACGGCCACGAAGGTGGCGACGCCGTGCTGCGCGCCGTGGCCGCAGCCTTGCGCGATGGCGGGCGCGACGGCGACGCGCTGGCCCGATTCGGTGGCGAAGAGTTCGTGGTGATGCTGGTCGGCGCTGATGCGAACGCAGGCTTGGCCGTGGCCCAGCGGCTGCGTCAGGGCGTCGAAGCGCTTGCGATCGACGTTACGGGGCGGACAGTCCAGGTCACCGCTTCATTTGGCGTCGCGCAGCAGGCGCCCGGTGAGCGCTGGGCGGCGGCGCTGGAGCGCGCGGATGCCGCGATGTACCAGGCCAAGCAGGCGGGGCGCAACCGGGTCGTCCTGGCAGGGGATCCGGCTCGGGACGTGGTCGTACCGTGACTGCAGCGGTCAGCCAACTGCAGGCGCGGGAGGCCGTGCTGTTCGTCAGCGGCCTGAAGGGTCAGGCGGATGAGCACTTCCGAGTGCTGGCCACCACCCTGGTGCGGCTGGGCGTGCAGTGCGACAGCCAGCGCACGGTGGCGCTGCTGGAAGAGCCCCTCCTGGGTCGGCAGTACCAGGTTCGCGTCACGCCGTGTCTGGTGCTGGACACAGGCAGCCGACGCGTTCAGCTACCGGGTGACCTGGCGGCGCTGGATGCCGCTGCCTTGGAAGGCGCCCTGGCGCGGGCCTGAACCCACATGCCGCAAGCACCCGTGATCGAACAAGACAGGCAGCACCTGGCCTCGATGGCTGCCGCCACGCCGGCCGAAGTCCAGCAGATCGTGCAGCTGATGCCGCTTCCTTGCTGGGTCGTGGATGCCTGTTCCCTGCTTGTTCTGGAGGTGAACCCGGCTGCCGAGGCAGCCTATGGGTACTCCCGCGAGGAGTTCCTGGCGATGTCGTGGCGCGAACTCGCCGGTCAAGCCGATGCCCGCAAGACGCTGACTGCGCCAAGTTCAGAGCAAACGGCAGGCTGCGCGAGTCAGCCTGACCACTGGATCCTGCGCACCCGACAGGGTGGCAGGCTGGCGGTCGAGATCCAGGCGCATGACACCCTGTGGCGCGGCCGGCCCGCGCACCTGGTCTTCGCCACCGACATCACCCCGCAGCGCGCAAGCACGCAAGAGCTGAAGCTGGTCTACGAATGCCTGGATGCGGCCGCCGACATGATCGTGGTCACCGCGGCCGACCCAGACGCCTGCGGCGACCGTCCGATCCTCTATGTGAACCGCGCCTTCGAGAGGCGCACCGGCTACGCCCGGGCCGAAGTGATCGGCCGCGACCCTCGGTTCCTGCAAGGCCCCGGCAGTGCGCCAGCGGCCGTGGCGCGCCTGCATGAGGCCATCGCGCGCTGGGAGCCGGTCACGGTCGAACTCGTCAATTACACCAAGCAGGGCGAGCCCTACTGGGTCGAGATGAGCTTGACGCCCACCGCCGACGAGCGCGGCTGGTACCACTACTGGTTCTCGGTCGAGACCGACATCACCGAGCGCAAGCGGGCCGAACAGGCCCTGCAAGCCAGCAACGGCGAGCTCGAACGTCGGGTGGCCGAGCAGACACGGGCGTTGCGCCACACGGTGCGCGACCTCGAGGGTTTCAACCGCATGGTCTCGCACGACCTGCAGAACCCGCTCAACGGCGTGCGCGGGTTTGCCGAGATGCTGCAGCACAAGCATGCGGCCGCATTGCCGGCCGATGCCCGCCGCATGCTGGGCCTGATCCAGCGCAGTGCCGACCACATGCACCGCGTGATCGAAGACCTGCTGGCCCTCAGCCACCTCAACAGCATGCTGCCGCGGCCGGCCAGCGTCGACGTGGCGCAGCTGTGCCGCTCGGTCTGTGACCAGCTGCGGGCCAAGGAGCCGCAGCGCCAGGTCGTGTTCGATGGCGCCGTAGCGATCACGGTTCAGGCAGACCGCCAGTTGCTGCAGATCGTCTGCGAGCAACTGATGGGCAATGCCTGGAAGTACACGGGCCAACAGCCCGAAGCCGTCATCACACTGCAGTCCTGCCCGTGTCCCGAGGGCGTGGTGGTCACGTTCTCCGACAACGGCATCGGCTTCGCGACGGCCAAGGCACAGGCCCTGTTCGGCCCCTTCCAGCGGCTGGTCGGCGCCCGCCAATTCGAGGGCACGGGCATTGGCCTCGCGATCGTGGCGCGCGCCGTCGATCGCCTGTCGGGCTGGGTCTGGGCCGAAGGCCGAGCCGGTGTGGGCGCACAGTTCCATCTGTTCCTGCCGGCGCAGCCCAGCGAGCCGATCGAGTCGACAACGATCCCTGGAGAACTTGGCCATGGCCGCTGACGCTGCTGACCTGCCCCGCGCTCGGCCAGCCGCACCGGCGCTTGCGTCCGCGCCCGCACTCGCACTCGCACTCGCACTCGCGCTCGCACCTGCACCTCAGCGTGTGCTGCTCATCGAGGACACCGAGCTCGATGCTGAATTGCTGCGCGACCGGTTGCACCTGCTGTACCCGACGATCCAGGAGGTGCGTTGGATCGGCGAGGCCACCGACATCCTCGGCCAGGTCGCCGGCTTCGCGCCCGATCTGCTGATCACCGACTTCCACATGCCGGGCTACGACGTGCTGGGCACCTTGCAGCAATTGCGCCGGCGCTGGCCTGCATTGCCGATGCTGGTCGTCTCCAGCCTGGTCGGCGAGGAGGCGGCGATCCAGGTCCTGAAGGCGGGCGCCAACGACTTCCTGCCGAAGTCGCGCCTGGAGCGGCTGGGCATGGTGATCGACCGCGAATTGACCGAGGCGCGCGTCGGGGCCGAACTCGAACTGCAGCGCCAGATCAACCAGGCCATCTTCGACCAGACCGAGGTCGGGCTGTGGATCCTGTCGCCTGCCGGCGTCATCGAGCGTACCAATCGCCAGGCGCTGCGCATGATGGGCGAGAGCCGCGGCCTCGACGTCGAGGGCTTCGCGACCATCGAAGGCTGGTGGGTCGACAGCGGCCAGCCCATCGCGCCGGAAGAATGGCCAGGCGCGGTGGCTTTGCTGCAGCGGCAGCACGTACCACCCCGACTGATGCGCGTGCGCAATTTCAACGGCCAGATGTGTCACTTCAGCTGCAGCGCCGCGCCCTTGGACAGCGCCGACGGCAAGCCGCTGGGTGCCGTCATTTCGGCCATGGACATGAGCGCCGAGATGCACCTGAGGGAGCGGCTGCACGATGCCGAACAGCGGCTGCGCGCCTTGTCGCTCAGCCAGGGCCTTCGGCATGAAGAACAGATGGCTGTGGTCTCGCGCGACCTGCACGACAACCTGGGCCAGGTGCTGTCCCTGCTGAAACTGCACCTGGGGTCAGCCGCCCGGCGCGACATCCCGATCGCACTGCGCGAACTCGAGATCAATGAAGCCCTGCCGCTGATCGATCTGGCGCTGTCTCGGCTGCGCGAGGTCTGCAACGAACTGCGCCCGACCGAGCTGTCCGACTTCGGGCTGGGCTCGGCGTTGAACACGCTGTGCAAGGCCGCCGCGCGGGCCAGCGGCATGCGCGTGCTTGCCGAGGAAGTGGGTGAGGCGCAACCGCTGGACCCGGCCTTGCAACTCGGCCTGTTCCGCATCGGGCAGCAGGCGCTGACGAACGCCCTTTGCCATGCCCGCGCGCAGGCTGTCACCGTCACGCTGCGCTGGGACGAAGGCCGGGTCGAGATCGAGGTGGCCGACGACGGTGACGGCTTCGACCCCGGCCTGGTGCGATCGCCCCTGCAGCATGGGCTGCGTGGCATGCGCGAACGCATGGAACTGTTGGGCGGCACCTTCACGGTCGACTCCAGCCCAGGCGCCGGCACGCGTGTGCAGGCCAGCGCGACGACGTTTGTGGCAGCCGGGAGTGCCTGGTGATGGCCGCAGACACCACCCACACGCCGACCGCACCGCCCTCACTGACCACCGCGCCCCGGGTGCTGCTGGTCGACGACCACACGCTGTTCCGCGCCGGCGTGCGCACGCTGATCGAGCGCTATCTCGGGGCCCACATCACCGCCGAATGCGACACTGGCGCACAGGCTATGGCCGCCATCACGCTGGAAGAGCCCGACGTGGCGCTGCTCGACATCTCGCTGCGCGGTGAAGACGGCATCGAACTGGCGCGGCGCATCGTCGCCACCTTCGACGGCCGCGTGCGCTGCATCATGCTGTCCATGCACCTGAGTGCCGACTACGTGGTGCGTGCCTTCGCCGCCGGGGCGCTGGGCTATGTCGCCAAGGACGCCGGCCCGGCCGAGCTCACCAGCGCCATCCTGGCGGTGTGCGCCGGGCACCGCTACGTTAGCCCCAGCGCGTCGGGCGCGCTGGCCGACAGCCTGGGGCGTGTGGACGAGGCGGTACCGCACCACAGCCTGTCACCGCGTCAACTCGAAGTGCTGTGCCTGGTTGGGCGGGGCATGAGCACCAAGCTGAGTGCACGCGACCTCGACATCAGCATCAAGACCGTCAACGCCCACCGCTACCAGATCAGCCAGCGGCTGGGGGTGCATGATGTGGGCGGCATGGTGCGCTATGCGATCCGGCACGGTCTGGTTGGCAATGAAACCTGAGCCCGGGGCACGCGTCGGCCGCGGCGACACCGTGATGCCCGATGGCACTGCGCTCGCTTCCACGCTGCCTGAAGTGCGCAAGCTGCGGTGGCAACTGCTGGCACTGGCAAGTGGCCTGGTGCTGCTGTCGGGGTTGCTGTTGGCGCTGGCCCTGAGCCAGCAGCGCGCGCAGGAGCTGGACTCGGGCCAGCGCCTGAACGGATCGCTGGCCCGCGTCGTCGAAGTTCAGGTGGCCAGTGCCGTGCAAGCCGTCGACCAGCAGCTGCAGCTGACTGCGCAGGGCCTGGCGCTGCTCGAAGCGTCGGGTCGTTCGAGTGACCTCACCGTGCGCGCGCTGTTGCGCGAGCGGGCCGCCGCGCTGCCCTATGCGCGCTCGATCTGGGTGATCGACGCGCAGGGCCAGGTGCTGCATGCGCCCGAGGCCAGTGGCGTGGGTCTGCAGCTCATCGACCGCGAGTTTTTCCAGGCCTACCTGCGCGACCCGCAGACCGGCTTTCACCTCGGCACGCCGTTTCGCAGCCGCGCCACCGGCCTGTGGCTGATCAGCGCCGCCCGGCCGCTGCGCAGCGCCAGCGGGGCCTTCGCGGGCGTGCTGGTGGCGGGGCTGGACCCGCCCTACTTCGACCGCCTGTGGCAGGCGCTGGACCTGGGCCCCGACGGTGCGGTGGCGCTGCTGCGCCGCGACGGCACCTTGCTGATGCGCAGCCCTTTTCTCGAAAGTGCCATGGGCCAGAACTTTGCCGGCAGCGCCCTGTTCAGCCAGCGGCTGGCGGCCCAGCCCAGCGGCAGCTACACGGGGCCCAGCCCGGTTGACGGCCGGACGCGGCTGAACGCCTACCGCAGCCTGGCCGGGCCGCCCGAGCTGCTGGTACTGGTGGCCCGCAGCACAGACACCGTGCTGGCGCGATGGCGCCATCAGGCCTGGCTGGTCGGCTCGATCTGGGCGGCGGCGGCCACCGTGATCGGCCTGCTGTTCTTCGCGCTCGAACGCGCCTGGCGTCAGCGCCTGCTGGGTGCCGCCCAGGCGCGCCAGACCGCCGAACGGCTGACGCTGGCCACTGAAGCAGCGACCATCGGCGTGTGGGACTGGGACATCGAGCACGACCGCTGGCAGGCCAGCCCGACCTGGTACACGATGCTGGGCCTGCCGCCCGATCACGGGCCGGGCGACCGCGCGCACGCACTGAACACCGTGCACCCCGAAGACCGGGCCATGGTGGCCGCACGAATCCAGGCCGTGCTGGCCGGTGTTGACGCGCCGTATGCCTATGAAGCCCGCATGCAGCATGCCGACGGCTCGCTGCGCTGGGTGGAGGTGGCCGCCCGGGTGACGGCGCGCGACGCTGCGGGCAAGCCCCGGCACCTGATCGGCACCCGCTTCGACATCACCGAACGCAAACAACTGCTGCAGCAGTTGCAGGCCAGCGAGGCGCGCTTTCGGGCCCTGTTCGAGCAGGCAGCGGTGGGCGTGGCCCAGGTGGCACCGGACGGATCCTTCGCACTCGTCAACCAGCGCTTTGCCGACATCACCGGCCGCAGCCGGGCCGAGTTGCAGGCCTGCAGCTTCCAGCAGATCACCCACCCCGAGGACCTGGAAAGCGACCTGGATCTGGTGCACCGCGTGCTGGCCGGCGAGATCGCCACCTACACGATTGAAAAGCGCTACCTGCGCCCGGACGGCAGCCTGGTCTGGGTCAACCTGACGGTCTCGCTGGTGCGCGACCCGGCCGGCGCGCCGCTGCACTTCGTCTCGGTTGTCGAGGACATTACCGCGCGCAAGCAGGCCCGGCAGGCGCTGCAGGACCAGCTGGCCGAACTGCGCCGCTGGCACGCCGCGATGCTGGGCCGCGAGCTGCGCACGCTGGAGGTCAAACGCGAGGTCAACGCGCTGCTGACCGCCGCCGGCCAACCCGCGCGCTACCCGAGTGT
>JANOAQ010000292.1:0-1620 GCA_031411195.1 Burkholderiaceae bacterium
GTGCCGGCACGCGCATCGGTGCGACGCAAGGTCACGCTGCCCGGTGTGAGGCCCACCAAGGTGCCCGCCACCGCATCACTGCCGTAGTCGGTCGCGGCCACGGTGATGGCCTGGCCGGCTTCGAAACCGCCGCCTTCCATCACCGCCACCGGCGCGTGGCCAGTGGCCGTGGCCGCCACGGACACCGCCTCGCCCGAGGTCATCTCGGTGTGCTGGGCGTGGCCGATGGCCAGCACACGCGCCAGCCACGGGCCGATGGCCGGGTAGTCGCCCAGCAGGTGCGCAACCGGCTTGGCCAACTGGATGAACCACAGGCAGTGGCCCACAGAGAAGTCGGCAATGCTGGGCGCGGCGCCGCACAACCAGGGGCCACCGGCTACAAGCTGTGCGTTCAGGGCCGCCAGGTGCGCTTTCAACTGCACAGTGCCATCGGCCAGGGTGAGGCGCGGCACGCTGCCGCGCATGGCGGCGCGGTCGGTGGCAAAGGCCTTTTGCACTTCAATGGGCAAGGATCCCAGGATGGCGCCCACGCCCGCCGGTTGCAGCGCCCAGACCACGGCAGCCCCGAACAGCGTGCCATCGGCCCACTGCGCCAGCAGCGGTGCCAGCGGTGCACCGGCCGGGTAGAGCGTGGGCGTGGGCTGGCGTTGCTCCAGCAGGCGGGCAATCAGGGCGGTGTCGCAGTAGACATCGGCACCCACCTGCAGCACCGGGGTCTTGCGGTAACCGCCGGTCAGGGCCACCACATCGGGCTTGGGCAGGATGGGCGGGATGTCGACCGAGCGCCAGGCCAGGCCCTTGAAGCCCAGCATCAGCCGCACCTTCTCGGCAAAAGGCGACATGGGGTAGTGGTGCAGGATCAGTTCGTTCATGGTTGTCTCCACATCTGGATGTGCGGGATGGTGTCTTCGCTGTAGACATCGCCCACGGGTTGGAAACCGTGCTGCCGGTAAAAGCCCTGCAGATGCGCCTGGGCGCTGATGCGGTTGCCGGCGCCGGGCCACACCGCATCGGCCTGGCGCAGGCCCTCAGCCACCAGGCCATGGGCCAGGCCGCTGCCGCGCAGGGGCTTGTCCAGCACCACGCGGCCCATCGACGG
Organism: Burkholderiaceae bacterium; assembly: GCA_031411195.1. Lineage (GTDB taxonomy): Bacteria > Pseudomonadota > Gammaproteobacteria > Burkholderiales > Burkholderiaceae_C > Pseudaquabacterium. The sequence continues at coordinate 1,100 of JANOAQ010000292.1, forward strand.
CTCGGCGTATTTCAGCCCCGGGTCGACCAGGCGCAGGCAGGCCACCGCCTGGCCATCTGCGTCTCGCCCCAGCAGGTGCCAGGCATGGCGGTCGATGCCATCGGGGTCGAGGTAGGGCCCCTGCTCCAGGATGAAAACCTTGCAGCGCAGGGCCAGCAGGTCGTAGAGGTTGTCCACGCCCAGGTCGGCAAAGCGGCCCCAGGTCCATCGCAAGGTGGGCGCGTCCAAGGCGGAACCCGTCAAATGAGCTTGACCAGCTGCTTGCCGAAGTTCTTGCCCTTGAGCAGGCCCATGAAAGCCTCGGGCACGGCAGCCAGACCGTCGGCGATGGTTTCGCGGTGCTTGAGCTTGCCGGTGGCCACGCCCTGGCCCAGCTCGGCCAGCGCGGCGGGCCAGTGCTGCATGTGCTCGCTGACGATGAAGCCTTCGAACTTCATGCGGTTGACCAGGATGAGCTGGGGTGCCTGCATGGGGATGGGCTCGCCGTTGTAGCCGCTGATCATGCCGCACATGGCCACGCG
>JANOAQ010000293.1:0-10302 GCA_031411195.1 Burkholderiaceae bacterium
CTCGCGCTCGGCGGTCCAGATCTTCATCAGCGCCTGGTAGGCCAGGCTGTCGACCCAGGCGGTGTCGGCATCGCGCTGCCACTTGTCGGGCGGGTCGGCGATGGCCATGGCGCGGCCCCAGACCAGACCCAGCCGGCCGGCGTCCAGGTCGTCGGTGACCGAGCGGTAGCCCAGCAGGTCGACCTCGTGCGGTTCTGGCGGCGCGCTGGCCCGGGCATCGGCGGTCAGGCTGTGGAAGCGTTGTCGCAGCGTGGCGTCGGTGTCGCTGGTCGGCGACACGTCCTGGATGGGCCGCACCACCGGGCTGTTCCAGTAGCGGTCGAAGATGGCAGACAGGTCGGGTACCACGGCACCGATCACCAACGCGTCAAGGTCGATGAAGTTGTGCTGCACACCGCGCTGGAAATAGCCGTCGGCGATGTTGCGGCCGCCGGCCACCACCATCGCACCGTCGGCGATCAGCAGCTTGTTGTGCATGCGGTGGTTAAGCCGGTAGAGGTCCGACAGCGATGCCGCAAAACGCCCGATCAAGCTGCTCTGGCGGGCGCAGCAGAAGGGGTTGAACAGCCGCACCTCAACGTTGTTCAACGCGGCCATGGCCTGCAGCAGCGTGTCGGTGTGGCCGGTGTAGAGGTCGTCGACCAGCAAGCGCACCCGCACGCCGCGTGCCGCCGCAGCGGCCAGTCGCTGCAGCAGCAAGCGGCCGGTGGCATCGTCGTCGAGCACGTAGTACTGCACGTCCAGTGAATGGCGCGCGCGCTGCACCAGCTGCAGCCGGGCATCGAGCGCAAAGCTGCCCAGCGGCAACAGCCGTACGCCCGTCAACCCGGGCTCGGGGGTAGAGGCCCGGGCGGCCTGCACCAGCGCACTGTCGGCTTGCGGCGCCAGCGCGATCGAGGCGCGGCGGTTGGTGTCGTGCGGCAAGCTGCCGCAGGCGGCCAGACCCAGCGCGCTCAGCAAGCCCAGCAGCAGCCTGGCCCGGCGCCACCACGGGCGCACCGGCGGCCACCCTGTGGCGTTGAAGGCCGGGCCACCGGCCCAGGCTGGCTGGGGCATCGCTTGTCTCCCTGGTGATCCCTGATGCAAGCCCATACGACCGAAACGGCGGCGTGGATGCAGGTTTCTCGACGCGGCTCGGGTATCACTTGACTGTGATCCTACAGTGGCCTGGTGATGCCCGACTCCAAGCCTGACCATCCCGACGCTTTCTCCGCCGACGAGGAACTACCGCCGCCGCCCCGCCGCAAGGGCATCTACATGCTGCCCAATCTGTTCACATAGGCAGCCTTGTTCGGCGGTTTCCATGCCGTGGTGATGGCGATGAGCGGCCGCTTCGACCAAGCGGCCATCGGTGTGTTCTGCGCGATGGTGCTCGAGCGGCCGGGCGGGCAGGCATCGCATCGCCCCCGGGGAGGGGTCCGCCGGCTCGGCGGGCCGGCACAATCGCGCCGCAGGTGCCCGGCTGGGCATCCTCGCCGACAGCCCGGCACGGCGGCCGATGTAACCCGAACCCCCCGCCCGACGACATGGCCGATGACGCCAACCAGGACGACTTCGAAACCGGCCTGAAACCCCTCTGGTTGCGCGCCCAGTCGGGCGACGACACCGCCTACCGGCAAGCGCTGGAGCGCATCGCCGTCCGATTGCGCGGCTATTTGCGCCGCCGCATGCAAACCCTGCCGGACGAGGTGGAAGACCTGGTGCAAGAAACCCTGCTCGCGCTGCACCTGCAGCGTGGCACGCAAGACCCGTCGCTGCCCGTGAGCGCCTGGGTGCTGGCGGTGGCCCGGCACAAGCTGGTGGACCGCTGGCGCCGCCGTGGACGCCACGATGCCCTGCTCGAGCCGCTGGACGACACGCACGAGGCCGCCTTCGACCCCGCCGATGCCACAGGCGATGCGCATGCCCGCCACGATCTGGCCGGCCTGCTGCAGGCCCTGCCGCACGCCCAGCGCCAGGCCATCGTGCTGACCAAGCTGGAAGGCCTGTCGGTGGCCGAAGCCTCGGTGCGCACCGGCATGTCTGAATCAGCCATCAAGGTGCAGGTGCACCGGGGCCTCAAGCGCCTGGCCGCGTTGGTGCAAGGGCAGCCATGAAGACCCAGGCCCTGATCGAGATCTTGGCGCGTGGCGCGGGCCCGGCCCCCCGTGCCGTGGTGGCGCGGCGCTTGCTGCCGGCTGCCGCCGCAGGCGCGCTGGCCAGCGCAGCGCTGGCCATCGGCCTGCAGGGGCCGCTGCCGGCCGCCTTGCTGGCCACGCCGGCGCCGTGGATCAAGCTGGCCTACGCCCTGAGCCTGGCCGCAGCGGCCGGCTGGCTCACGGCCCGGCTGGCGAGGCCGGTGGCCCCTTGCCGGGGTCCGGCGCGGTCCGTGCTGGGCGTGGTGCTGTTGATGGCCCTGGCGGGCGCACTGGCTTGGGCCGACACGCCCGCCCAGGGCCGACGTGCCGCCCTGATGGGCCAAGCCTGGCTCACCTGCCCGTGGAACGTGCTGCTGCTGTCCACCGTGCCCATGGCGCTGGCCTTGTGGGCCGTGCGTGGCCTGGCACCCACCCGCCTGCGCGCCGCCGGGGCTGCCGCCGGCCTGATGGCGGGCGCACTGGGGGCCCTGGGCTATTCACTGTCCTGCCCCGAGGCTTCAGCCACCTTCGTGGCCGTCTGGTACACGGCCGGTATGGCCATGTCTGCAGCCCTGGGCGCGGCCTTGGGCCCGCGCGTGTTGCGGTGGTAATGGCCACGGCCCCCGGCGTGCCGGCGTGGTCGCGCAAAGGCGAAGCCTGGTTGCTTACCGTGCCCGGCAGCCCGGTGGCGGGGCTGCCCGGTGACTGGCCGGCACCGCCCGAGGCCTTGCACGCCGGCAGCCTGGTGCAGGTGGCCGGCCTGCCATTGCAGGCGCTGGATCCCGGCCTCACCGCCCGCTTGTGGGCCCTGGCCGAACAACTGCGGCTGCGCGGCGCACAGTTGGATCTGCACGGCCTGCCCGCCGGCCAACAGGCCTTGCTGGCCTTGGCCCAACCCGCGCCTGAAGCCCCCACCGCCGGCGCCCTGCCCGGCCGGCCAGCCGACCCGGCACCCGCCCTGCGCAAGCCTTCATCCCTGGCCGTCACCGTCGGCTTTTTCGGCGAGGTGCTGCTGGCGCTCGGCCGCTGGCTGCGGGGCCGGTCCAATCTGCGGCTGAGCGATGTGCTGCACCAACTGGACGACACCGGGCCGCGCACCCTGGGCATCGTGGTCCTGGCCTGTGCCCTCATCGGCCTGATGCTGGCTTACATGGGCGGGGCGCAGCTCGGGCGCATCGGCGCGCAGAACTTTCTGGCCGATGTAGTGACGGTGGGCATGGTGCGTGAGCTGGGCGGCATGATGACCGGCATCATCCTCGCCGGCCGGGTGGGGTCGGCGTTTGCGGCCCAGCTGGCCACCATGCAGGCCAATGAAGAGATCGACGCGCTGCGGGTGCTGGGGGTCGACCCGGTAGACCACCTGGTGCTGCCGCGCCTGCTGGCGCTGCTGCTGGTGGGGCCGGTGCTCATCGCTGCCGGGGCGGTGGCCGGGGTGCTGGCCGGCTGGCCCGCCGCCGTGCTGGCTTACGGTGTGACCAGCGGCGAATACCTGCACCAGTGCCTGCGCGCCCTCACCTTCACCCACCTGTGGATCGGCCTGTTCAAGGGCATGCTCTACGTGGCCCTGGTGGCCCTGGCCGGTTGCCGCGACGGCTTGCATGCCGGCCGCAGCGCCCAGGCCGTGGGCGAAGCCACCACCGCCGCCGTGGTGCGCGCCCTGCTGTGGATCGTGGCCACCGCCTGCGCCACCACCGTGGTCTTCACCAACCTGGGTTATTGATGCCGCCGCCCGCCTTGATCCAGGTGCGAAACCTCAGCGTACAGGCCGGTGGCCACACCGTGCAGCAGGGGCTGGACTTCGACGTGCAGCGCGGTGAAGTGCTGGTGGTGGTTGGCGCCAGCGGCTGTGGTAAGAGCACCCTGCTGCGCCACTTGGTGGGCCTGCAGCAGCCGGCCACCGGCCAGGTGCTGCTGGACGGCCACGACCTGAACCTGGGCAGCGACGCGCAACGCGCGGCGCTGCGGCGGCGCTTTGGCGTGATGTTCCAGTCCGGCGCGCTGTGGAGCTCCATGAGCCTGGGCGACAACCTGATGCTGGCGATGCGCCTGTTCACCCCGCTGGACGCGGTCGAATGCGCGCGGCGGGCGCGCTTCAAGCTGGCCCTGGTGGGCCTGCATGGCGCGTTCGGGCTGATGCCCGCGCAGCTGTCGGGCGGCATGCGCAAGCGCGCCGCGCTGGCCCGCGCCCTGGCGCTCGACCCCGAACTGCTGTTTCTCGACGAGCCCGGCTCCGGCCTCGACCCCCTCAACGCCGCCCGCCTGGATGAACTGGTGTTGCACCTGCGCCGCCACCTGGGCACCACCATCGTGATGGTGACGCACGAGGTAGCCAGCGTGCTGGCGGTGGCCGACCGCGTTCTCTACCTGGATGAACACACCAAGACCATGACCGCCCTCGGCCCGCCCAACGACCTGCTGCAGCACGGCCCGCCCGCCGTGCGCCTGTTTCTGCACCGCGGCCACCTGCCCGCCGGCGAGGTGCAGGCATGAACCCCCGGGCCTTTCGCCTGGGCCTGTTTGCCCTGCTGGGCCTCGGCCTGGCCGTGCTGGCGGTGGTGCTGTTGGGCGGGCGCCTGCTGGCCAGCACCGAGCTGGCCGAGATGCGTTTCGAACGCTCGGTCTACGGCCTGCAGGTGGGTGCGCCGGTGGTGCTGCGCGGCGTGCGCGTGGGCCAGGTCACCGCCGTGGGCCTGGCCCCTGCCGGCCCGGGTGGCCTGGCCATGCCGGTGACGGCTGAATTCGACCGCAGCCTGCTGCAGGGCCTGCTGGGCCCGGCCGCCAGCACCGGCAGCCCGGCCGTTCCCATCCTGCTGCAGCAAGGCCTGGTGGCGCGGCTGTCCACCCAGAGCCTGCTGACCGGCCTGCTCTATGTCGACCTCGACCTCGATCCGCAGCGCGCCCGCGCACTGGCTGCGCCGGCCACCGGCCCCCGCCCGGCCGGCAGCCCGCCGCTGATTCCCACCGAAGCCACCAAGCTGCAAACCCTGCAAGCCCAGCTCGAGGGCCTGGACCTGGCGCGCATCGGCCAAGACCTGGGCGCAGTGGCGGCCTCGGCCCGTTTGATGCTGGCCGACCCGCAGGCGCAGCGCGCACTGGTGCAGGCCAGCCAGGCCGCACAGGCAGTGCAGGCCCTGGCCCAAAGGCTGGAGCGCGAAGTGGGCCCGCTGGCACACGCCACCCAGGCCACCTTGGCCGATGGCCGGCAGGCGGTGCAGGCCTGGGCCCCGGTGGCCCGCCAGGTGGGTGCGGCAGCGGCCCAGGCGGGTGACGCAGCCAGCCAGGTGCAGGCGCTGGCCGCCGCCGGCGGGCCGCTGGTGGGCCAACTGCAGGGCACGGCCGCTGAACTGTCGCGAACCGCTGCCACCCTGCGTGAAGCCGCCGATGCCGATTCGCCCTTGCGCCAGCAGACCGACCGCACCTTGCAAGAGGTGGCCCGCGCCGCGCGCGCCCTGCGCGAGTTGAGCGAGCTGATCGAACAACACCCCGACGCCCTGCTGCGCGGCCGCGCCAAGGCGCCCTGACCGCCGCTCCCCTGGAAAACGCCATGAACCGCCTCTTCACCCTGCCCTCGCATTGGAAGCCAGCGGCCATCACCCTCCTGGTGGGCGTCACCACCTGGTTGGCTGGCTGCGCGGCAAGCGCTCCGCCAGCGCAGTGGCTGCGCTTGCCGGCCGATGCCGGCACCAGCCCGATGCCACCGCCAGACCCATCCACCGCCGCCCAGGTGTGGCAGCTGGTGGGCGCGGTGGCACTGCCCGGCCACCTGGACCGCGACGCGGTGCTGGTGCCAAGTGGCAACGTCGGCAACGCCGGCAACGCCGGCCTGCAGCCGCTGCCAGGGGTGCGCTGGGCCGAGCCACTGCGCGACGCGGTACCGCGCCTGCTGCGGGGCGATCTGGCCCGGGCGCTGGGGTCGCCGTTGTGGCTGGCCCCGCTGCCGCCCGGCGTGCGACCCACGCGCCAGTTGCGGGTGGAATTGCTGGCACTGGATGTGGGCAGCGACGGCCGCAGCGTGGTCCTGCAAGCGCGCTGGAGTGTGGCCGATGCCAGTGGTGCCAGCGCGCCACGCCTGGGTGAGGCGGCCCTGCAGGTGCCTGCGGGCGGCAGCGATGGTGCCGCCCTGGCCGCCGCACACCGCCAGGCGCTGCAGCAGCTGGCCCAGCGCATTGCAGCGGCTGCGGCGCTGCGCTGATCAGTCGGCCAGGCCGCTGGCGGCGTCCAGCCGCCGGGGCCGCCCGGCGGCCGGCTGCAGGCCGGCCGGTTGTGCCGGGGGCTGGTCTTGGCACGGGCTGGGCCAGCCGAGCAGGCGGCTGGCCCGATCGGCGTGCTGGTGCAGATCGGTCCGGTCACGGCCGCCCAGGTGCACGATGCCGTAGCGGTGGCTGCCCAGCCACTTGAAATCACGCGCCAGCCCGTGGCCCTGCTTGGGCATGCACATCAGCAGGCCGTCGGCATAGGCCTGGGCAAAGTCGGCCTTCTGGCGCGCGCCGGGCATCGGCGGCACGCTGGCCGCGTTGAATGCGCGGTAGACCAGGCTGGCCGCCGCACCGTGGCTGGGTGCGGCCCGAGGCAAGGCCTGCGGGTCTTGGCCCAGGGCCAGTGCCAGGGTGATGGCGTGCGGATCCACACCTTGCACGCGGCGGTACAGGTCACTGAACTGCGAGGCCAGGCGCGGGTTGAACTCGATCACCGTCAGCCGGTCGGTGGCGGGGTCGAAGAAGAATTCCATGTTGAACAGCCCGTGGCTGAAGCCTATGGCCGACAAGAAGGCCTGGGCCACGGCCAGCGCACGGGCTTGCACGGGCTGTGCCAATTGGCCAGGGTGCTCCCAGCGCATGAAGGCCTGGGTGCCGGGGTACATGATGGCGTCGACCACGCCCAGGGCGTGGGCCTGGCCCTGGAACACCCAACCGTCCAGGTTGAACTGGGGTGCGCGCACTGGCGCTTCCAGCAGCATGCGGTGGGCCGTGCCGGCCTGCGGCAGGCGCTGGCGCACCACGCGCTCGAAGGGCTCGACCAGGCGGCGGATGACCCAGAGCTCGCGCCGGCCAAACCGGGTGTGGGCCTGCAACTCGCCACGGTTGCGCACCTGGCGCGCCAGCACTGAAAAAGCGGCCTTCACCGGCTTGACATAGGCTGGGTAGGCCAGGCCATCGGGAATGGGCTCGCCATAGGCGCAGGGCAGCTCGCCAAAGGGCAGGCTGGCGTCGGGGCACACCTGCTGCAGCACCCGGCGGGCATGCAGCTTGTGCTGGGCCGCCAGCACCGCCTCGGGCCGGGTGCCGGGCAGGCCCAGGGCTTCGGCAACCAGGGCGGCCGCCAAGGCGCCAAATTGCTCGTGGTGCGACACCACGCCGGCCCAGCCCTCAGCCCGGCCCCGCCGAGCCTGCCGCGCCGCAAAGCGCTGCAGGTCAAAGCCCACCAAGCGGGCGTTGCTGGGAAACGAGAACAGGTCGAAGCCTGCCGTGCTGAAGCGGTAGTGCGGCGCAAAACGCTCAAAGCCCAAGGCGTCCCAGTCGTAGTTGAACAGCAGGCCGATGGCCGGCCGGGCGGTGGCGGCCGGGGGGTCGGTCTTCATGGCGTGCGGATGGCCAGCCGGCCGTGCGCGATGTAGCCCATGCCGGCCTGCGTGGACTGGTGCTCAAACTGCGCGCAGGCGGCCTGCACCTTGTCCCAGGGCTGCCACAGGTCGGCCGGGTGGGCGTTGTAGGGCCGGTTCTTCAGCCAGGCCAGCAGATTGAGCGGCCCGGTCCACCACGGAAAGAACTTCATTCCGGCCATGGCCACGCGGGCGCCTGGCCGCATTTGCCGCAGCAAGTTGGCCACGGCCCGGGTGCTGCGGGTAATGTCGTGCGCGTAGTTGAAGAGCACCGCATCGGGTGGCTCGGGCAGTTGCACGGTTTCAGCCGCTTCACAGCCATGCCACACCTGGCTCCAGCCCTGCGCCTGCACCCGCTGCTGGGCCAGGGCAAACATCTCGGGGCTTTGCTCAACGGCCAGCACACGGCCAGCGGGCCCCACCGCCTGCAACAGCGGGGCATAACTCAGGCCGGTGCCGGCACCCGCGTCCAGCACCACCTGGCCGGGCTGCAATTGCAACAGCGCGATGGTGCGCAGGCGCAGCGGCATGGTGCGGCGGGCCGACGCGTCGTAGCCCGCGGCGTGGCGGCGGTAGCGCTCGATGGACACTTGCTGGGGAGTGGGCACAGTGGGCTCTCCGATCACGGCGTGGCGCGTGAAGCCAGGTGCATTCCCACCACACCCAGCACGATCAGACCGGCGCTGGCCAGCTTCAGGCCGGTGGCCGGCTCGTTGAACCAGGCCCAGCCGATAAGGCCGGTGGCCAGGGTGCCGGCACCCGACCAGACCGCGTAGGTGATGCTCAGGCCCAGCACCCGCACCACCATCACGTTCAGCGCAAACGAACCCGCGTAGAAGACAAAGATCAGGATCGACGGCAGCCACCGGCTGAAGCCCTCGCTCAAGCGCATGCAGGTGGTGCCACCCACCTCCAACAGGATGGCCGCGCCCAGCACCCACCAGGCTTGGGCCAAGGTAAGTTGGGGCAGGGTCATGGCCGGGGCATCCGCAGGTGATCAGCGGGTGAGCGCACGCCGTGCGCCGTGGCTCAGTGCATCGACCAAGGCCACCAGCAACAACATCGCGCCCAGGATGGTCGCCGTCTTGCCCATGTGGAACAAGCCCATGTGGAAGGCCAGCAGCTGACCCAGCCCGCCGGCGCCCACCACGCCCAGCACCGCGGCGGCGCGGATGTTGTTTTCCCAACGGTAGAGCGTGTAGCTCAGCAGTTGCGGCAGCACCTGGGGCAGCGTGGCGTACAGCACCACCGCGCCGTTGCCCACGCCTTGGGCACGCAGTGCGGCGGCGGGGCCGGGCGGCGCGTTTTCGATCGCTTCGGCAAACAGCCGGCCGAGCACGCCGGTGGTGTGCAGCGCCAACGCCAGGGTGCCGGCAAACGGCCCCAGCCCGGCCGAAATCAACAGCAGGCCGGCCCAGACCAGCTCGGGCACCGAGCGCAAGCCGTTCAGCAGCAGGCGGGTGGGCAGGCGGGCGCGGGCGGCATCGTCGGCATGCAGGCGGCTGGCCGGCAGCGCCAGCGCCAGGCCACCGACCACCGCCAGGACGGTGCCCAGGGTGGACATGGCCAGCGTCTCCCAGGTGCCCAGCGCCACCTTGCGCAAGAAGGCGGGCGATGTGTCGGGCGGAAAAAACTCGGTCACGAAGCGGCCCATGCTGCGTGCCGCGTCCATCGACAGGAACTGCGACCACTGCAGGTCCAGGCTCCAGAAGCTGGCGATCACCAGCGCGACGACGGCAAGCGTGAACCAACAAGCGCGACAACGCGCGCTGAACAGCGGTGGCGGCAGCCGGTACGGGGTGTTGGCGGCCTGGCGCGAGGGGTTCATCGGCTCATCCCAAGGCGCGGCGCAAGCCGCTGCTGACCCGGTCGGCCAGCGCCACCAGTGCGACGAAGACGGCCAGCATGGTCAGCACCTCGCCGCCATTGAACATCTTCATCGAGTTGTCCATCTGCTGGCCCAGCCCGCCCGCGCCGACAAAGCCCAGCACCACCGAGCTGCGGATGGCGCACTCCCAGCGGTAGACGGTGTAGCTGGTCAGCTCGGCCGCGTTTTGCGGCAGCAGGCCGAAGAAAAACGCCTGCAGGCGGGACGATCCGTTGCGCAGCAGGGTCTCGGTGGCATGGGTTTCGCCGCTTTCCAGAATCTCGCCGTAGACCTTGCCCAGCATGCCGCCGTAGGTCAGCGCGATGGCCAGCACGCCGGCGGTGGGCCCCAGCCCGACCACCCGCACGAAGACCAGCGCCCAGACCAGCTCGGGCACGCTGCGCAGCACGATCAGCCCCCAGCGCACCGCCTGGCGCAACCAGAACGGGCCGCGCGCCATGCGGCCCGACAGCGCCGAGATCGACAGCACGCGGGTCGACAGCAAGGTCAGCGGCAGCGCCAGCACCAGCGCCAGCGTCATGCCGGCGGTGGCGATGGCCACGGTGCGCCAGGATTCGCGCGCCACCAGCGCCAGAAAATCGGCCGAATGCGCCGGCGGCACAAAGCTGGCGAGAAACTTCCCGGTGATCTTCAGGCTGGCGGGCTCGACCAGCAGCCAGGGCTTGAACTCGGTGGCCACCAACAGCGGCCACAGCAAC
>JANOAQ010000294.1:0-3924 GCA_031411195.1 Burkholderiaceae bacterium
CACACGGAAGCGCCACTATCCGGAACTCGCCGATTCGCCCGAGCCTCATCTCGCGTTGTTCGAAGCGATCCTCGCGCGGCAGGCAGCGCTGATTGCGCGCTGGCAACTGGTCGGTTTCATTCATGGCGTGATGAACACCGACAACATGGCGGTGTCGGGTGAGACCATCGACTACGGCCCCTGCGCCTTCATGGAGGCCTACGAGCCGGCCACCGTGTTCAGCAGCATAGACCACGGCGGGCGCTATGCCTACGCCAACCAGCCCCTCATCGCCCGCTGGAACCTGGCCCGCCTGGCCGAAACCCTGCTGCCGCTGATGGCCAGCGCCGATGACGAGGTGGCCATCCAACGCGCGGTGGCCGAGGTGACCGAAGTCATCAACGCCTTCCCCGCCTGGTTTGCCAGCGAGCTGCTGGCCGGCCAGCGCCGCAAGCTGGGCCTGCAGCAAGCCACCGACGATGCGGCCGACGATGCGGCCGACACGGCCTTGGTGGCCGATTGGCTGGCCTTGCTGCAGCAGCACCGCGTCGACTTCACACTGGCCTGGCGGCGCCTGGGTACGGCTGCGGGGGGCGATGCCAACCCCCTGCGGGCCTTGTTCGACGCAGCGGCGGCCGTCAATCCGTGGCTCGATCGCTGGCAGGTGCGCTGTGCGCAGGACGATGCAGGCCAAGCCGGCGCTGGCCCGGCCCGCGCCGCGCGCATGCGGGCCACCAACCCGTGGGTCATCCCGCGCAACCACCGGGTGGAAGAAGCGCTGGCGGCGGCCTCCGAGCACGGTGACCTGGGTCAGTTCAAAGCCCTGCTGGCGGCGGTGCAGCAGCCGTTCGACGAGAACCCCGCCCGGGCCCGCTATGCCGAATCGTCGCCGGCCGATCTGGCGGCGCGTTACCAGACCTTCTGTGGCACCTGACCAGCGCCCCGCTGCGGCCCGGCGCCCGGTCCGGCGAGCGCGAGATTGCTGGCCCGGCGCCGGTGCGCACAATCGGCCCGATGACACCGCGACCGGGCCGTCTGACCATCGCCAAGGTTTTGCGGGGTGTTGCTGGGTCCGCTGCGCCGGTCCTGCCTGCCCTGCATGTGGGGCTTGGTGTGCCCGCGCCTCCGGCCAGCCCGCTGCGCACCAATAGCGACATCGACCTGCGCGGCAAGTGCAGCTGCATCGCCAACGACCTGTTGCGCTTCGACCTGGCCGGCCAGATGCCCGCCCGCAATGCCGGCAACCCACGTCACAACAGCAAGGCCCTGGCCAGCGGGATGCCGGTGATGTCGCCGTTGATGCCGTTGATGGCGCTGGCCCCAGCACCGTCGGCCGCAAGCGCCTGGCGCCGATGGACGGGCCCATGCCGGGCAACGACCCGCTCAAGCCCCTGCTGTCGGCGCGGTGCGGTGCGGCAACTGGACGGCCCGGCCACCGCGCGGTTGTTGGCGGATTTGGCACTGCGCTGCGCAACGGCCCGCACTGCTATCCTGTATGTGGCATGGACGAGCCCGACTCCACCGACCCCCTGTCCGCCCTGCCGCGCGGCACGCGCCTGGCCGAGTTCGAATTGCTGCGGGTTCTGGGCATCGGCGGCTTTGGTAACGGCTACCTGGATTTGGACCACGCGCCAGAGCGCGTGGTGGCAGCCAGGCCGGCCCCGCGCCCGGCGCCGCCCACGCAGTGTGGGCCGGTGCACGCCGCACCGGTGCTGCTGCAGACCCGCAGCCTCCGCCCTGGCAAGCGCTGCGAAGGGCGGGTGCTGGTGGCCCTGTCGGCTCGCATCGGCCGCATCGCACGCATTTGCGCCGCCGAGCCCGGCCTGCGCGCCCATGCCGATTGCGTGCCCCAGCGCCGCGAGGCCGAGCAGCGCCCGGAAGGTTCGCGGTGAGTCCCCAGAACACCCCGGCCGCGCCGAGCAAGGCCGACTTGCTGGAATTGCCGGCCTTCGATGGCCTGCCGTTGTCGCGCGTTCACACGCCCCATACCGCCCAGGCTCTGGCCGACGCCTGGGCCGATCTGTCGGCACAGCGCTTCATCGGTTTCGACACCGAGTCCAAGCCCACGTTCAACAAGGGCGAGGTCAGCGGCGGGCCCGACGTCGTGCAGTTCGCCAGCCCCGGGGCGGCCTATGTGCTGCAACTGCGCCACCCTGCGACGCAAGACTTCGTGCGACGCGTGCTGGCTGCGCCCGAGCTGGTGAAGGTGGGCTTCGGCCTGGGCCAGGACCAGCAGCAGTTGCTGCAGCGCCTGGGCGTGCGGGCGCAGCCGCTGCTCGACCTGGACGTGGTGTTCCGTCGCCAGGGGCATGCGCACACCATCGGCATCAAGACAGCGGTGGCGCTGGTCTTCGGTCAGCGCTTCGCCAAGTCCAAGCGCGTCACCACCTCCAACTGGTCGGCCACCGTGCTCGATGAACGCCAGCGCCTGTACGCTGCCAACGACGCCTGGGTGGCCCTGCGCGTACTGCAGGGCCTGGGCTTGGCAGAGTCGGCGTTGCCGGTGTGGCCCGAGGGCGTGCCGCCGCCCACCGCGCCGCGTCGGCCGCACCCGGCGACAGTGGTTGCCGCCGGCCAGGAAGGGGCTGCCGCCGCGCCACCGCGCCGCCGCAGGCGCCGTCCTTCCCGCCCGGCGCCTGCCGTTGGCGATCAATGACCGATTCGCTCGACGGACTGGCGAAGGCGTTGGCGCAATTTGCCCAGGCGCGCGAATGGCAGCCCTTCCATTCGCCCAAGAACCTGGCTTCAGCCTTGGTGGTGGAGGCGGGTGAACTGCTCGAGCACTTTCAGTGGCTGACCGAGGACCAGAGCCGTGCGCTGGCGCCCGCCCAGCGGGAAGCCGTGGCTGCCGAGGTGGCCGACGTGCTGCTCTACCTGGTGCAGCTGGCCAGCGCCCTGGGCATCGACCCGGTGGCCGCTGCCCAGGCCAAGATGCAGGTCAACGCGCAGAAGTACCCGGTGGACTCGGCGCGCGGGCACAGCCGCAAGTACGACGCGCTGTGAGTGGCAGGCGGTGGATAGCGCACCGCACGCAAAGCTGATTGGGCGACCCAGAAAGGCCGAAGCCCACCGCAGGGGTGGGCTTCGGGGCGCCTGCTTTTGCAAGCCGCGCACATTTGGAGCGGGATAAGAGGCTCGAACTCTCGACCTATACCTTGGCAAGGTATCGCTCTACCAACTGAGCTAATCCCGCATTTCTGGTGGCCTGGGGCGGAATCGAACCACCGACACGCGGATTTTCAATCCCCGATCCCAAGCATCCGGAGGATTCTACACAATTCCCGGAAGTGCCGATTCACCGGGCGTCAGCCCCTCAACACCATCGTTCGAAAGTCCCGCAAAGTCCCGTGACTTTGGGCACTTTCTACGCCGAATTACACAAGAACTACACAGGCTTCCGAGACCGCTTGAGGTGCCTCAGCTATGGGCTGCGGCCACCGTCGCGTCGCGCCTCACACGGTGGGCAGGAGTCTGTTTGACCTCCTACTGCCGCGAGGACCGTTGCAACCCGCTAAGCGCAACCGAAAAGGCGCTTGTACTCGCGAGGGGTAAGTCTGGAGATGCAAACGCCCTGGATGATCCGCTGCAACAGCCCTGGAGTGCAGGGTGAGTTTGGCGTCCAGACCGACTTCTCAACCATGCCCTCGACATGCGGCGCGTCTTCCAAGCGAAGATGACGGTAAGCGATGTAGCTGAGATGCTTGACGAATGGGTGATCGCCGGGCTGCAGCTCGCATGCCGTGTCATGGGGGATGCCTGGGCGTACCGAGGTCGCGCTCACCATAGCCCACTTGGGCTTGGGCCCTGCGTTGGGCACGGTGAGAGGGCCGAGAATCAGTACGAAGAGATGGAGGCCTGTTGGGCCAGAGGGCACAAGGAGTGTGTGCCCTGCTTGGGACTGCCAGCCTGCCATTCAACAACGTCAGTTCATCGCGGCGTTCAGCG
>JANOAQ010000295.1:0-5464 GCA_031411195.1 Burkholderiaceae bacterium
TTGAAATCCAAGGGCATCACCGGCATCTTCACCAGCCTGGTCTCTTCGGCAGCGCAAAATGACACCAGCGGTGAAATCGGCGTGTCGTCGTTGATCGACACCTGGATCGTGGTCAGGCAATTGGAGGAGGACAAAGGTAAAAGACGGACCCGAGGGCTTTACATCGTCAAGTCTCGCGGTACGGGCCATTCGAGTGATGTTCAAAAACTCATCATCAAGGATGATGGGCTTCATCTGCAACCCATGCAGGCTGACGCCACTGCCAGCGCCAAGCAGAAATCCAGAATCGGCAAGAATGCAAGCCCAACGAAATAGGCCAGCAGTCACTGGATACCATCAGCGAGCGACCTGAATCACCGAACATGCAGCGAGCGGCGCCCAATTACATCGTTGGCATTGGCGCTTCTGCGGGTGGCCTCAACGCCTACAAGGCGTTTTTCGATGCATTGAGGCCCGATACCGGTATGGCATTTGTGGTTGTCTCCCATATCCACCCGGCGGCTCACAGCCAGTTGGCAGAGATTTTATCGCGTCATACCAAAATGACCGTGACACTGGCCATATCCGGAATGAAGCTATGGGCTGATGAGGTCTACGTCATTCCTGGCGATGCCGACCTGTTGGTCGAAAACTGCGCGCTGAAGGTCATTTCCCCGCGCACCAGAAGGAACGCGCAGGTGGACATATTCTTCAGCTCGCTGGCAACCGCCATGGGCAAGCGCGCGATTGGTGTTGTTCTATCGGGCTACGGAAGCGATGGTTCTGAGGGCTGCAGGCGCATCAAGGCGGCGGGGGGAATAACGTTTGCGCAAGACACTTCGGCCGAAGTGAACGGCATGCCGACCAGCGCTCAAGCGACAGCTTGTATTGACTTCGTTCTGCCAGCCGACCTGATTTCGTTCGAACTGAATAAATTGACAGTCAAAGTATCTGGAAAATAATGGTTTGGGCCCGGCATCAAGGCACCCAATCAAGAGCTGCCAGCCAACACCTCAACACCCACGCCTCGGTAACCGATGAAGCGGCAGGTCCGGTCGAACGTCGGCTGCCCGCTCACGCGGAACTGCTGGCGCACCCCGTCCGCTTGCTGGCGACTGAACGGGAAATCCAGAAACGGCTCGCGCGCGGCAATGCGGGTGCGCAAGACCGCGCGCTCGGCTTCGTTCCAGCCGGCTTGCTTGGCATCTTCTGGCGCACCGTCGGTCAAAGCATCCACCTGGATGCCCAGCATTTCAAGCACCGGCCCTGACACTTTCGTGCAGGGACCGATTTCGTCTTGCGCCCAGTACCAGTCGGTTGCCAGTTCGGTCAGGCTGCGAAAGCGCGCTTCGCTTTCGCGCAATTCTTGCGTGCGCTCGAGCACGGTGGCTTCAAGCTGGCTGTTGTGCAACGCCAATTGGCGGTACATCAAACGCAGTTCCAGCATGTTGCGGATGCGGGTGAGGACCTCGGTCATGTCCAGCGGCTTGCTGAGGAAGTCCGGTGGCATGGTCGCCGTCACCTGGTTGTAGCCGGCGTCTGACAGCAGCAGCTGCAACATGCGCACGTTGGCGGCTTGGTCGTCCACGATGAGCACGCGGGCGCCCAGGATGCTGCTGGTGGTGATCATTGCGTGTGTGCCTTGCTGGCTTTTCATGCAGCGCCGGCCTTGCGCGCCGGCGGTGCGCCAATGGCCCCGGCGGGCGCCTGCGGCGGGTCGGCCAGGGCCAGAGCCAGGGCAGCGTCCAGCGCTTCGGCAAGGGCGTCAACCATGATCGGCTTGCTCAAATAGCGGAAGAAACCAGCCTGCAAGCCCTTGTCGATGTCGTGCCGCATCGCCTGTGCGCTGACCGCAATGACCGGGATGTGCGCTGTAGCCGCGTCTGCCGCCAGGCGCTCCATCGCTTCAAGCCCGCTCATGCCCGGCAGGTTGATGTCCATCAACACCACGTCGGGCTGCATCGCCCGCGCCAGTTGCACGCCATGCTCTGCGTCGCCAGCCAGCAGCAAGCGCACATCAGAGCGCAGCGCCAGCAGTCGCTGCATCAGCAGCTGATTGGCGCGGTTGTCTTCGACGCACAGCACGGTGCACGGGCGCCGGGCAGCTGCAGCGGGCCCGGGCGCCACCGCAGCGCGCCAATGAGCAGGGGCAGGGGCACTGGCGGGGCGGCTTGCCGGCGCCAACGCCTGGGCGGCCGGCGTATCCAGCTCCACCCAGAACACGCTTCCCTGGCCGAGAACACTGTGCACGCCAATGCGGCCGCCCATCAGTTCCACCAAACGCTTGCTCAGTGCCAGGCCAATGCCGGTGCCTTCGATCGCGCCCGACTCCTGCCCCAGGCGTTCGAACGGCTGGAAGACCTGGTCCAGCTGCTCGGGGCTCAGGCCGAAGCCGCTGTCTTCAATGCGGATGCAGAGGCGGTCCTGCCCGATCGGCTCACAGTGCACCTCCACCGTGCCACCTTTGCGGTTGTACTTGGTGGCATTGCTGAGGATGTTGATCAACACCTGCTTGAGGCGATTGCGGTCCGCGATGACGATCCAACCATCGTCCAGCGGCGCAAAGCTCAGGCGGATGCCCTGCGCCTCGGCCTGCCCTTCCATCAGCGCCCGGCAGTCGTCCAGCACCTCGGCCAAGGGCACCGGCACCAGCACGCAGGACAGGCGGCCCGATTCGATCAGCGTCAGGTCCAGGATCTCGTCGATCAGGCCCAGCAGATACCAACCCCCCTTGAGGATCTCCTGCACGCTTTCTTCTTGCCGCGCAGTCGGTGGCGGCTGGCCACACTGCAGCAACTGCGCAAAGCCGAGAACGGCATTCAACGGTGAACGCAGTTCGTGGCTCATGCGCGAGAGGAAGTCCGACTTCGCCTGGTTGGCGTTTTCGGCGGCAGCCAGCGCCGCGATGAGGTCGGACTCGATGCGCTTGCGGCGCGTGACGTCGGTGGCCGTGCCGATCCATTCCACAATCGCACCGTCTTCGTCCAGCAATGGCACCGCGCGCGACTGTGTCCAGCCGGTGGTGCTGTCGATGCGAAGCACGCGGTGTTCCAGCTCGAAGACACCCTTGGATGCAACAGCCGCGTCGATCGCGGCCAGCACGCGCGCTTGGTCCAGCGGGTGGATGTATGCGTGAAGCCACTTGGCAATGGGCTCAGCGGTGTCGGCCATGAAATTGCGGCCGTGGAGTTGGCGCATCTCGCGCCAGTCGGGGCTCATGCGGTACACGACATCAGAACTGGCCGTGACGAAGGCGCGAAGGCGCATCTCGCTGTCGCGAATCTGGGCCTGGGCATTGACCCGTGCGGAAATGTCGCGAAAGTAGCAGGCTACGCCGTGGCTGCCGTCGGGCAGCGGGATGCGGTGGATCTGCCATTCGTAGCACGCGGTGGTTCCGCGGTCGGCGCGCAAGGCGATCACTTCATCAGCCACGAAGGGCACGCCGGTATCCAGCGTGTGGCGGAACTGCTGCACGACTTCATCGCCGCGTGCTGGCCCCCACAAGGTCTGCATCACCGCCACCAAGTCGCGGCCGATGAGGCCCGGGATATTGCCAAACTCGGGCAGAGCCACCGGGTTGACCTGACGGATGCGCAACTGGGCGTCCACCAGGTAGATGCCCAGCGGTGCGTCGTTGATCAGGCTCTCGAACTGCGCCGTGCGCAGCTGCAGGGCTTCGGCTGCCTGCTGACGTTCGGTCAGGTCGTAAAAGTAGCAGACCACGCCGAAGCCGCCATCGGGCAGGACGATGCGTTCAATCGTCCAGTCGTAGGACTCGGTGTCGGGCCTGTCCTTGCGCAATGCACTCACCGTCGGCTCAGCGTAGGCTTCACCGCTGTCCAGCGTGCGGCGAAAGTGGGCCAGCACCTCGGACGCAAAAGGTTCAGGCCAGACCGCGCGCACGACGTCGTCGAAGTTGCGGCCGATCAAGGGCTGAACGCTGGCGAAGGCCTTGCGCGCCGCCGCACTGGCCTGGCTCAGGCAAAACTGTGCATCGACCAAATAGACACCGAAGGGTGCGTTTTCGATCAAGCTGTTGAAGCTGGCGCGCAGGGTGTCGGGTGTGTCGTCCAGCGGCTGAGCCGGCGTTGCGGGGTGCGGCGGCGGCTCTAAGTTGCGCGCCGCCACGGCTTGCAGTGCGGGTGCGGCAAACAGCGCAAGATGCTGCAAGTGCCGCAAGTCCTCGGCGCCAAAGCCCGAAGCCGCGTCGTGTGCCACGGCCCACACCGTCCCGGCCGTCTTGCCGGCAATAGCAAACGGCACCACCAGGCAGTGTTCGGCCGCTGGATCAGATGTTGCGGCTGGGGCAGCTGGAGCCAGCAGCATCCGGCTGCAGCCGCTGTGGTCCCGCCAACGGCCAGCGATTGCAGGCCAGCCCACCCGCACGCCGCCGTCACTTTGCACGCTCAGCACGCTGACCCCGGCGGACCCGGCTTTCAGCAGCGCGAGAACGTTGTCGGCCAAGACCTGGCAGACGGTGTCGGGTGCCTCGCCCAGCGCCGTCGCCAACGCAAGCAAGGCCGCAATTTCTGCACCCGCGTTGGCGTGGTCGGTCAGCGGCGGCCCCCGCGTGTCGCTGTTCAACGGGCTTTGCAGCGCCGAAGAACACGGGTTCACCCCGACGGGTAGCGTGAGCGCGAGGCCGCCGGACAATGCGTCATTGCTCAGCCTGTGCAGAGGGTCGGTGATGGCAGTCATCCTGTGCGTCCGACCGGGTTTGCAATCACCATGCGTGTGCTCTGGGTGTTGGTTGTCGCCGCCTAGTGTCGTTGAGTTTGCTGCGAAGCCCCAGCCCGTTGGTGGGTAGAGAAGGTAGCCGCTCGACGTGCCTGCGGGTGGTCTGCTTGCGGTAGAAACGGCTTTGCGACGACCGGCACCGCATGCGTCCCCGCTGGGCGCCACCCGCGCGCGCCGCGCAAAGCCGAACATGCGCGTTCATGCGCGCTGCCCAACCGCTGCGGCCCCCAACCGCTGCGGCCAGACCCCATCACCAGCAGACGCCCTAGGATGGCGGCATGCATGTGCCGTCCACACCGTTGAGCTTGGCCTCCCGCCCGGGCGATTTGGTGGTGGCGCGGCCTGAGGGCCTGTACTGCCCGCCCGGCGATTTCTACATCGACCCGTGGAAGCCGGTCGATCGCGCCGTCATCACGCATGCCCACACCGACCACGCCCGCGCCGGCCACCGCCACTACCTGGCGCACACCTACAGCGAGGGCACGCTGCGCACCCGCCTGGGCGATGACATCACGCTGCAGACGCTGGCCTATGGCGAGGCCATCGTGCACCACGGCGTCAAGCTGTCGCTGCACCCGGCCGGGCATGTGCTGGGCTCGGCCCAGGTGCGCTTGGAACATGGCGGCCGCGTCTGGGTGGCATCGGGCGACTACAAGACCGACGCCGACGGCACCTGCACCCCTTTCGATTCGGTGATGAAAGTGTCGCAACGCACCGGCTCGAAAGTGTCGCAACGCACCTGCACCCC
>JANOAQ010000296.1:0-2091 GCA_031411195.1 Burkholderiaceae bacterium
GCTGTTTCCCGACGAGATGCACGCCGCGCGTTTTGACCAACTTTGCGGTTGGCTCAAGCGCTGGTTCCAGGTGCTGCCGCTGGGCCAGGCGGTGACCGCCCTGCAGCAAGGCGCGCTGCCGGCGCGCGCCCTGGCCATCACCTTCGACGATGGTTATGCCGACAACCACGACGTGGCCATGCCCATCCTGCAACGGCACAGCCTGAGCGCCACCTTCTACATCGCCACGGGTTTTCTGGACGGTGGGCGCATGTTCAACGACACCGTGATCGAAGCCGTTCGCTGTTCGAGCCACGCGCAGCTTGACCTGGCAGGCCTGGGGCTGGACTGCGCCCAGACGCTGGCCCTGGGCGATGCTGCCCAGCGCCGCGCCACCATCCGCACCCTGCTGGCAGCATTGAAATACAGGCAACCCGAAGAACGGTTGCGGTTGGTGCAGTCCGTGGCTGAGCGGGCGGGTGCCCAACTTCCCCATGACCTGATGATGCGCTCCGAGCAGGTGCAAACCCTGCGCCGCGGCGGCATGACGGTCGGCGCGCACACGGTGAGCCACCCCATCCTGGCAGTTTTGGACGAAGCCGCCGCACGCCAGCAGATCGATGATTCCCGCCGGCAGCTTCAGCACCTTTTGGGCGAGCGGGTGGCGCACTTTGCTTACCCGAACGGTGTGCCCGGGCGCGATTTCACCGAAGCCACGGCCAAGCTGGTGCAGTCGATGGGTTTTGACAGTGCCGTGACCACGGGCTGGGGCGCCGCGCGCAAAGGCGCTGATCTTTTTCAGCTGCCGCGCTTTACGCCTTGGGACCAGACGCCGCATCGCTTCGGCGCTCGCATGGCGCGCAATCTGTGGGCACGCTGAAACATCGATAATTTCACCCGAGCTGCCACAACGCAGTCGCGGGCGGCGTGAAAAATACGCCAAGCCAGCAGGAGCCCGGCTGCGGCGCTGGCCGGCGCAGGCCGCTTGGGCGGCGATGATACGAATTAAATTTTTGGAACCAGGACTATGAACAAGATTGCCGTGATCGGGCTGGGTTATGTCGGTTTGCCGCTGGTGGTGGCATTTGGCAAGCAGGTGAAGACCATCGGCTTCGACATCGCCGTATCCAAGGTCGAATCGTGCCAGCGTGGGGTCGACCCATCGCGCGAGTTGCCTGATTCAGAATTGCATGCTGCGGTCCATGCCGAATACACCGCCGACCCGGCGCGCCTGGCCGAAGCCGACATCATCATCGTGGCCGTGCCTACGCCGGTGGACGACGCCCACATCCCCGACTTCCGGCCGCTCATCGGTTCGTCCACCAGCGTGGGCCGGCACATGAAAAAGGGCGTCATCGTGGTGTATGAGTCCACCGTGTACCCAGGCGCCACCGAAGAAGTCTGCATCCCCGTGCTCGAGCGCGAATCGGGCCTGAAGTGGAAGCAGGATTTCTTTGTCGGCTACTCACCCGAGCGCATCAACCCGGGCGACAAGGAGCACACGCTCACCAAGATCCTGAAGATCGTCTCAGGCGATACGCCCGAAACCCTGGATGCGGTGGCCAAGGTGTACGAACGCATCATCGTGCCCGGCGTGCACCGCGCTTCGTCCATCAAGGCCGCCGAGGCCGCCAAGGTGATCGAGAACACCCAGCGCGACTTGAACATCGCGCTGATGAACGAGCTGGCCCTGATCTTCGACAAACTGGGCATCGATACCACCGAGGTGCTGGAAGCCGCCGGTACCAAGTGGAACTTTCTCAAGTTCAAGCCCGGCCTGGTGGGCGGGCATTGCATCGGTGTTGATCCGTACTACCTTACCCACAAGGCCGGCATGCTGGGCTACCACCCGCAAGTCATCCTGGCGGGGCGGCGCATCAACGACAGCATGGGCAAGTACATTGCCGAGCAGACCATCAAGCACATGATCGCCAGCGGAAGTCCCATCAAGGGCGCCAAGGTCAATGTGCTCGGCCTGACCTTCAAGGAAAACTGCGGCGATCTGCGCAACAGCAAGGTCATCGACATCATCCGCGAGCTCAAGAGCTACGGCGTTGAAGTGCTGGTAACGGATGCCCAGGCCGAGGCCGACGAGGCCATGCACGAGTACGG
>JANOAQ010000297.1:0-9481 GCA_031411195.1 Burkholderiaceae bacterium
TGTCGCCCAGAAAAGCGTGGGCCAGGGCCTGCGCGTCCAAGGTGTGCAGTTGGCCCGCACCGGCGGCAAATCGCAGCTTGTCCAGCAGTTGGGGCACCTGCAGGCTGGCATCGGGGTTGCGCAGCGATTCGGCCACCGGCACCTCGTGGGTGTTGGCCAGGATGCGGGTGCGGCCATGGCGCACGGTGAGCAGGGCCTCGGGCGATGCGGCCACCACCAGATCGCAGGCCAGCACCGCATCGGCCTGCTGGGCGTCGATGCGCACCTGGTTCAGGCGCTCGGGCACGTCGGCCAGGCGCACGAAGCTGAGCACCGCGCCGCCTTTCTGCGCAAAGCCCATGAAGTCGAGCACGCTGGCGGCCTTGCCCTCCAGGTGCGCCGCCATGGTGATGAGCGCGCCCACCGTCACCACACCGGTGCCACCCACGCCGGTGACCAGCAGGTCGTAGGGTCCCGTCCACCGGTGCGTTGGGGGCTGGGGCAGGGCGGCCACCCGCTGCTGCAGGGCATCGGCCCCGCTTGGCCCACTGGCCGCACTGGACCCACCGGCCCCACCGGCCCCGCCCCCCAGGGCACCCAGGCGCTTGCGCAGGCGCCCGCCCAGCACGCCCACGAAGCTGGGGCAAAAGCCGTTGGCGCACGAATAGTCCTTGTTGCAGGCGCTCTGGTCGATCTTGCGCTTGCGGCCCAGCGCGGTTTCGTGGGGCAACACGGCCACGCAGTTGCTTTGCACGGTGCAGTCGCCGCAGCCTTCACACACCTGCTCGTTGATGAAAAGGCGCTTGGGCGGATCGGCCAGCCCGCCCTGGGCCACCGGCTTCTTGCGCCGGCGGCGCTTTTCGGCGGCACAGGTCTGCTCGTAGATCAGCACAGTCACGCCGGGCAGTTCGCGCAGGTGCCTTTGCACTGCATCGAGTTCACTGCGGTCGTGAAAGGTGGTGCCTTTGGGAAAGCGCCCGTGCCGGCCGTCGTACTGGGCAATGTCGTCGCTGACCACCACCACCTGGCGCACGCCCTCGGCTTCGACCTGGCGGGCGATGCCGTCCACGCTGATGGGGCTGTCCACCGGCTGGCCACCGGTCATGGCCACCGCGTCGTTGTAGAGGATCTTGTAGGTCAGCGTGGCCTGGGCCGCCACCGCCTGGCGGATGGCCAGGTAGCCTGAATGGCAGTAGGTGCCATCGCCCAGGTTCTGAAAGATGTGCGGCGTGCGGGTGAACATCGCGTGCGAGACCCAATCCACCCCCTCGCCGCCCATCTGGATCAGCCCCTGCGTGCCGCGGTCCATCCAGCTGGCCATGAAGTGGCAGCCGATGCCGGCCTGGGCCTGGCTGCCCTCGGGCACCTTGGTGCTGGTGTTGTGCGGGCAGCCGGCGCAAAAGTAGGGCGCACGCTTGACGCTGTCGGCGCTGTTGGCCAGCAACTGGGGCACGGTGAAATCGCGCACCAGGTGGCGGCGGTCCAGTGTGGGGCGGTGGTGCGCCATCCAGGCAGCGGTGAGCTCGATCAGGCGCGAGGGCCGCAACTCGCCCAGGGCCGATACCAGTGGCGTGCCCGCCGCATCGGTCTTGCCCACGATGACCGGGCGGCGGCCGGCCGGCGCGTTGTAGAGCAGGGCGCGCAACTGGGCTTCGACCACCGGGCCCTTCTCCTCGATCACCAGCACCTCATCGAGGCCCTGCACAAAGGCCTCGATGCCGGTGGGCTCCAGCGGAAAGCTCAGGCCGATCTTGCGCACCCGCACGCCGGCCTCGGCCAGTGCGGCCAGCGGGATGTCGAGGCGGCGCAGCACCTCCTGCAGATCGAAGTGCGCCTTGCCCACGGTGAGGATGCCCAGCGTGGCCTGCGGCGCGGCCACGATGTCGCGGTCGATCGGGTTGACGCGGGCAAAGGCGCGCACCGCATCCAGCTTGGCGTGGGCGCGCTGCTCGATCTGCAGCGAGGGCAAGTCGGGCCAGCGGTTGTGCAGGCCATCGGCCGGCGGCGTGAAGCCGGAGCGCGCCGTGACAGTGGCCGCATCGGCCCAACCATCGGCCTGGGCCTGCACGGCGTCCAGGTCGACCGTGGCGCCACTTTCCACCACCTCCGACAAGGCGCAAAGGCCCACCCAGGCGCCCGAGTAGCGCGATAGCGCCCAGCCGTACAGGCCGAAACTCAGCAGTTCGGCCACGCTGCCCGGTGACAGCACGGGCGCATGCCAGCTTTGAAAGGCCTGCTCGCTCTGGTGCGGCATGGACGACGACACGCAGCCATGGTCGTCGCCCGCCACCATCAGCACGCCGCCATGGGCCGATGAACCGTAGGCATGGCCATGCTTGAGCGCATCGCCGGCGCGGTCGACCCCCGGGCCTTTGCCGTACCACAGCGCAAACACACCGTCGCAGGTGCGCTGGGGGTCGGCCTCGACGCGCTGGGTGCCCAGCACGGCGGTGGCGGCCAGCTCTTCATTGATGGCCGGCAAAAAACGGATGCCCAGATCGGTGAACTTCGGCCCCGCCTTCCACACCGCCTGGTCGACCATGCCCAGCGGCGAGCCCCGGTAGCCGCTGATGAAGCCTTGCGTGCCCAGGCCGGCGGCGGCATCGCGCCGGCGCTGCATTCGCAGCAGCCGCAGCAAGGCCTGGGTGCCGGTGAGGTAGACCGTGCCGTGGTCGGCCCACAGGGCGTCGGCCAGTTGCACATCGGGGCGGGCGAGGGTGGTCATGGTCATGGGTTGGCAGGCTGAGGAGGGGTGCCGAATCGTACTGAGCATGGTGTGGAATGCTGTTCTTTTGTGCCCCGCATGACCAAAGAACGCAGACAGTGCGTTCTACAAAAACGCACAATCAGGGCATGAAAACACTGGATCGCATCGACATCGCCCTTCTCAACGAATTGCAGCGTGATTCACGCCAGACCGTGCAGCAGTTGGCCGAGCGGGTGGGCCTGTCGGGCACGCCCTGCTGGAAGCGCGTGAAGGCGCTGGAAGAAGCCGGTGTGATCGCCGGCTACACGGCGCTGGTCGACCGCGCCCGCGTGGGCCTGGGCCAATGCGTGATCGCCGAGCTCAACCTCACCCGGCACAGCGAAGACGTGGTGCAGGCCTTTGAAGCCGCAGTGGCCGCCACGCCGCAGATCGTGAGCTGCTGGTCCACCACCGGTGCGGCCGACTACGTCATCAAGGTGCTGGTGCCCGACATTGCCGGCTACGAGCAGTTTCTGCACGGCGTGGCCTTCAAGCTGCCGGGGGTGACGCATGTGCGCTCCAGCGTGGTGCTCAAGGAGGTGAAGGCGCAGACGCATCTGCCCATTGGCCTGCCGCCATCGGCACCGGCGGCGC
Source organism: Burkholderiaceae bacterium (assembly GCA_031411195.1). Classification (GTDB taxonomy): domain Bacteria; phylum Pseudomonadota; class Gammaproteobacteria; order Burkholderiales; family Burkholderiaceae_C; genus Pseudaquabacterium. The sequence continues at coordinate 3,320 of JANOAQ010000297.1, forward strand.
AGGCCATTTCGTCGCGGCGCGGGCGAGCCTGAGCCTGTCATATCGGTGCGCTACATTTTGGGCGTCGCCCGACCCAACAGCCGCCACGGTGGCCCTCTGATGCCCTGGCACGCGCCATGCTTCGAGTGCCCGTGGCCCATTGCCGGCAGGGTGGATCACCTGAACCCACCGAACAACCACTGGAGAAGCCCGTGATTCATGCGCCCCGACTCACCCGATTGGCCACCGCTTCGCTGCTGGCCACCATGTCCGCTGGCAGCTGGGCCCAGGCCGCCGCCGACGCACCCGAGGCCGGCAAGCTTCAGACCATCACCGTGACGGCCGAACGGCGGGTCGAGAACCTGCAGAACGTACCGACGTCCATCACCACCATCGGCTCGGAATTGCTGGACGCGCTGAATACCAGCGGCCAGGACATCCGCATGCTGGCCGGTCGCGTGCCCAGCCTGAACATCGAGTCGTCATTCGGGCGCGCCTTTCCGCGCTTCTACCTGCGCGGTTACGGCAACACCGACTTCCGCTTGAACGCCTCTCAGCCGGTGTCGCTGGTGTACGACGACATCGTGCAGGAGAACCCCATCCTGAAGGGCTTCCCGGCCTTCGACCTGGACCGCATCGAAGTGCTGCGTGGCCCGCAGGGCACGCTGTTCGGCCGCAACACGCCGGCCGGCGTGGTCAAGTTCGATTCGGCCCGACCCAACGTGAAGCGGATGGAGGGCTACGCCAGCCTGTCGCTCGGCTCGTACAAGGCCGTCAATGCCGAAGGGGCCCTGAACCTGCCCTTGTCGACCGACTCCGCCCTGCGCATCTCGGCCTTGAGCCAGACCCGCGACGACTGGGCCAGGAACACCCTGGCCACCGGCCCCACCCAGGGCTTCGAGGGGTACCACGACAACGCGCTGCGTGTTCAGTGGCTCTATGAGCCGAACAAGAATTTCAGCGCCCTGGCCAATGTGCATGCGCGCGATTTCTCGGGCAGCGCCCGCCTGTTCCGCGCCAACATCATCCAGCCGGGCACGAATGACCTGGTGGCCGGCTTCGACCCCGCCAAGGTGGCCTTCGACGGCGTCAACAAATCCGAGCTGCAGAACCACGGCGCCAACCTGCGCCTGAAGTGGAACCTGGGCGCCACCACCCTGCACTCGATCACCGGCTACGAGTCGGTGCGCACCTACAGCGGCGGCGACATCGACGGCGGCCCTGCGCCCTACAACTTTGGCGGTGGCGCGGGCGCCATCCCTTTCTACTCGGAGACGGCCGACGGCATCCCCTCGCACAGCCAATGGACGCAGGAGCTGCGGCTTGAATCGAACGGCAACGGCCCGTTGAACTGGCAGGCCGGCGTCTTCCTCTTCAAGGAAGACTACAAGGTCGAAAGCTTCGACTTCGACTCGACCGCCAAGAACGCGCGCCAGGGCTACGAGCGTGTACACCAGACAAATACCGCCTATGCCGTCTTTGGTGCCGTCAACTACGCGGTGACGCCGCAGCTGAAGGTGCGTGGCGGTCTGCGCTACACCTGGGACAAGAAGAGCTTTGCGGTCGAGGACTACAACAGCACCGCCTTCGTGCCCTGCGTGCTCGGCGGCAAGTGCACCCTGGCGGGCCTGGGCAGCTTCGGCCCGCTCAGCGCCAAGACCTCGGACACCAAGCCCAGCTGGGATCTGAGCGCCACTTACGCGCTGGACAAGAACACCAACGTCTATGCCCGCGCGGCCACGGGCTTCCGGGCGTCCAGCGTGCAGGGTGCCAGTGCCTTCAACGACCAGTCGGTGGCCGGCCCCGAGACCAACACCTCGTTCGAGGCAGGCATCAAGGCCGATTTGTTCGACCGCCGTGCCCGGGTGAACTTCGGCGCCTTCAGCTACAACGTCAAGGACCTGCAGCTCACGGCCGTGGGCGGCGGCGGCAATGCCAACATTTTGCTCAATGCCAAGAAGGCCACCGGCCAGGGCTTCGAGCTGGATATGCAGGCATTTGTCACCGACAGGCTGCTGGCGTCGGTGGGCATGGGCTACAACGACACGAAGATCAAGGACCCGAACCTGGTGATCTCGGTCTGCGGCAACGGCCAGTACATCACCCGGCCGAACTGCACCGTGCTCGACCCCCAGCCTTCAGCCACCACGGCCAACATCAACGGCAACCCCTTGCCGCAGGCACCGCGCACCACGCTGAACTTCACGCTCAAGTATTCGCAGCCGGTGGCCAACGGCGAGGTGTATGTCTACACCGACTGGGTGCACCGCAGCAAGGTCAACTTCTTCTTGTACGAGTCGAAGGAATTCACCGGCAGGCCGCTCACCGAAGGCGGCTTGCGAGTCGGCTACGCCTGGGGCCACGGCAAGTACGACCTGGCGGTGTTCGGGCGGAACATCACCAACCAGATCCGCGTCGTCGGCGGCATCGACTTCGACAACCTGACGGGCTTCATCAACGAGCCGCGCACCTGGGGCGCGCAGTTCAAGGCCTCGTTCTGATGCAGGCCGGGGCGGGCCAGCCCGCCCGGTCCTGAGGTCGCTCAGCCTTTGGGCTTGGCGGCCTTGGCCGCCTTGGCATCGGCCTTCGCCAGTTTGCCGGCCTTGACCGGCTTGGCGGGTTGCGCGGCGGTCAGCGGGCCGCTCCAGTCGTCGCTGCTGCTGATGCCGCCCTTGACCCACAGCCACTCGATGCGGCTGTAGGTGAACGACACCGTCTCCGATTCGGCGTACCTGGCCAGTTCGGGGTTGCGCGTGTCGTGCTGCGTGAAGTGCATGCCGCAGAGGTGCACCCCACTGAGCCGAACGGTGTAGTGCTGCACCTCGGTGCCGGCACCGGTGCTGCCTTTGACCTGGGGTGTCCAGAACTGCAGTTCCCATTCGGTGATGGCTTCGTTGTTCACCAGGGCCCGGTAGAGCAAGGGCGACGATTGATCGAGCTCCTTGATGAGGGTGAAGGGCTTGTGCTGGCGCCGGCCGGTGGCCAGGCCGGTGGCGGCATCACGCGGGGTCAGCACCTCGTGGTCGCAGGCCAGCACCAGGATCTTGCCCTCGCGCCCCTTCTGGATCACCGAGCCCTTGATCTCGCCTTGTTGTGCGCCCTTGAGGCGAAGGTATGCGTTCAGTGCCATTTCATCTCCTGGAGTTTTGACCGGACGGCGGTGGCTGCACGATAGCGCGCGGCGCCGGCCCCGGCGTTCGTGCAATGGCCGTGGGCATGGTTTGTTCTTGGGGGGCGCCGATACTCGGTCACCCTGGTTGACTGGCACGCCATGACCGAATTGCCTGTTGCTGCGCCTGTTGCTGCGCCTGTTGCTGTGCCTGTCGCTTCAGCGCACGGCATCCCCCGCAAGGCCCTGCTGCTGCTGGGCCTGCTGACCCTGGTGTGGGGCACCAACTGGGCGCTGTTTCCACTGGTGGTGCGCGAGGTGTCGGTGTGGACCTTTCGCACCATCTCGCTGCTGGGTGCGGGTGTGCTGCTGCTGCTCGTGGCGCGGGCACGGGGCCTGCCGCTGGCCATCCCGCGCCGCCATTGGCCCACGGTGGGCATCGCCACCTTTTTCTACCTGGTGCTTTGGAACATTGCCAGCGCCTTTGCGGCGCTGATGATCCCTTCGGGCCAGGCGGCGGTGCTGGGCTTCACCATGCCGCTGTGGGCGGCGCTCATCGGCTGGGCGGTGCTGGGCGAGCGCATGGGCACCCGCTTGAAGTGGGCCCTGGCCCTGGGCGCTGCGGCGGTGGGTTTGTTGATGTGGCGCAGCGTGGGTGCGTATGCGCAGGCCCCGCTGGGTGTCGGGCTGGGTCTGCTGGCCGGCATCGGCTGGGCGGTGGGCACCATGATCCTCAAGCGGGGTGGGGTGGACGTGCCTTCGCTGGTGTTGTCTGGCTGGCAGTTGCTGATCGCAGGCGTGCCCATCGGCGTGGTGGCGCTGTGGCTGGGCCAGGGCCAGTGGTTCATGCCCGGCTGGGGCACGGTGGGCCTGATCGCCTACATCACCCTGGTGCCCATGGCCATCGGCAACGCGGCCTGGTTTGCCATCGTCGGCCTGCTGCCCACCACCGTGGCCGGCTTGTCGTCCATCCTGGTGCCGGTGGTGGCCATGGTGACCGGCGCGCTGATGCATGGTGAACCGCTGGGCGCGGCGCAATGGGCGGCCATGGCCTGCTGCGCGGCGGCGCTGCGCCTGGCCCTGGTGCCAGCGGCCCAGCCGGCAGCGGCTCAACAGGCCAGGGACGGGCGGTAGTCCGGGTCGCCGGGGGTGTCGTGCAGTGCCGCCGCCTGCGCCGCTGCAGGTTGGACCAGCACATCCGCGCCGTCGCGGACCACCCGTGCGACTTCGGTGTTGGCCCAGCGCAGCCAGTACGCGGGGGCCGGCGCCATGGCTCAGGCTTCGGGGGTGTCGGTGTCCAGCTGGCCCAGACCCGTGGACTTGCGCGCGCGCGCGGCCAACGCTTCATAGCGTTGGCGGAAGGCGTCGAGCTGATTTTCCTCCAGCTCTTCCAGGTCGAGCAGTGCGTTGTGCGCGCCCTGGGTGGCGCGGATCAGCTCGTCCAGCTTGATCTGGATGGCCTGCGTGTCGCGGTTCTGCGAGCTCTGGATCAGGAACACCATCAGGAAGGTGATGATGGTGGTGGTGGTGTTGATCACCAGTTGCCAGGTGTCGGAGAAGCCGAACAACGGCCCGGTGATGATCCAGCCCAGGATCAGGCCGACGGCAAGCACAAACACCGCCGGCTTGCCGCTGAAGCGCGACGCCGCCTTGGCCGTGCGGGAGTACCAGGTGCTGCTGTTCATGGCGTGTGGGTGAAGTGCGGACGGGTTGACCGCAGCCGTCCATCATAGGACTAGCACATCCGCCATCAACCCACGCCCGGCAGCGGTCACGGGCATCTGTTAGGGTGCGCTCCGGTTCAAAATTAGAGGAGACGCCCGGTGACAGCATTGCACGACCGTCTGCGTGCCCTGCCGCCCGAGCGGCTGCAAGGCATCCGTCGCGGTATCGAGAAAGAAAGCCTGCGTGCCCTGCCCGGCGGCGGGCTGGCCCTCACGCCGCACCCGGCAGCCCTGGGTTCGGCCTTGACGCACCCGCGCGTGACCACCGACTACAGTGAAAGCCAGCTCGAGCTGATCACCGGTGTGCACCCCAGTGCCGAGGCCGCGCAGGCCGAGCTGACCGAGATCCACCAGGCCGTCTACCACGCGCTGGGCGACCAACGCGGCGATGAGCAGCTGTGGGTGGGCAGCATGCCCTGCGGCCTGCCCACCGACGAGACCATCCCGCTGGGCCGTTACGGCAGCAGCAATGTGGGCCGCGCCAAGAGCGTCTACCGCATGGGCCTGGGCCACCGCTATGGCCGGCGCATGCAGACCATTTCGGGCATCCACTACAACTGGTCGATGCCGGGGCTGGGCAACGACGAGCACTTTGCGCTGATCCGCAACTTCCGCCGCCACGCCTTCGTGCTGCTGTACCTGTTTGGCGCGTCGCCGGCGGTGTGCGGCAGCTTCGTGGCGGGCCGCCCGCACGAGTTGCAGCCCGTGGCCACGGCGCCTGGCACCCTGCACATGCCGCACGGCACCAGCCTGCGCATGGGCCGGCTGGGCTACCAGAGTGATGCGCAGGGCTCGCTGGCAATCAGCTACAACAGCCTGGAGAGTTATGCCGACTCGCTGCATGAGGCGCTGACCCGGCCCTATGCCGCGTATGAAACGGTGGGCATCCGCAACCCAGGTGGCGACTACAACCAGCTGGCCACCACGCTGCTGCAGATCGAGAACGAGTTCTACGGCCTGATCCGGCCCAAGCGCGTGATCTTCCCGGGCGAGCGGCCGCTGCATGCGCTGCGCGAGCGCGGCGTCGAGTACATCGAGGTGCGCTGCATGGACCTCGACCCCTTCGAGCCGGTGTCATCAACACCAACACGATGCGCTTCATCGACGTGTTCCTGCTGCACTGCCTGCTGGCCGACAGCCCGCCCGACAGCCCGGCCGAGATCGCGGCGCTGGGCCGCAACCAGCACCGCGTGGCCGCGCGTGGCCGCGAGCCGGGGCTGACGCTGGAGCGCGCTGACGAGCAGGTGCTGCTGACCGACTGGGCCGCGCAGATCATCGACGATTGCGGCCCCATCGCCGCCGCGCTGGACGCGGCCCAGGGCAGCGACCTGAACAGCAGTGCCGTCCATC
>JANOAQ010000298.1:0-4704 GCA_031411195.1 Burkholderiaceae bacterium
AGTGCGACAACACCTCGCGGCTGAAGCCGCCCTCCGCGCGTTCGGCCAGCCAGGCGCCCGCTGCCGCCTGCCAGGGGCGCGGCCAGGCGGCAAAGGCCAGCTCGACGCGGGCCGACAGCGGTTGGCCCAGCACACCCTCGGCCGGGCCCTGCACGGCGGCCTGCAGGGCCGCCAGCCCGGGCGACGAGGCCAAAGAAAAGTTCACTGCCGCGCGCTGGCCTTCACGGTCGATCCGAGCAATGGACTGGCGCGCCGCGTCGAAGTCGACCGTCAGCGGCTTTTCGCACAGCACCGCCAGGCCGGCGTCGAAGCCCCGGTTGGCCAGTGCCATGTGCGGCGCCGGCGGGGTGGCGATGTAGAGCGAGCGCAGCCCGGGCGTGGCGATCAAGGCTTCGGCGCTGGTGCTGGCCATGAGCGTCGGAAAGGCGGCCAGGGCGCGAGCCACGGCCAGCGGGTCGGCATCCCACACCTGCGTGGCGCGCAGGTGCGGATGCACCGCCAGGCGGGCCAGCATGCGCTGGCCCATCACCCCCAGGCCGATCACGCCGATGGCGTGGTGGGCGGGCTGTGCGGGATGCGTGGGGGCGGCCATCAGTGCATGCCCGAAGGTGCCAGCAGCGCCAGGGTGGCGCAGGCCGCACCAACCAGATGGGTGCTGCGCGTCATGCGCCTGCAGGCAACGGTGCTGAACGGGACTGGCTTCATGGAAGTTCTCCTGGCGGGATGCGTGAGCCTGCCGCGAATCGTCATCAAACTGTTGCGTGCGGTGCCCAAGATGGTAGGCCATGACGAGCCCACACGCCTTGACCAGCGGCGCCAACGACCTGCCCATCGACGCGGTGCCGGCACACCGGCGCTCGTTGCGGGTGGCGATGGTGACGGAAACCTACCCGCCCCAGATCAACGGCGTGGCCATGACAGTGGCGCGGTTGGTGCAAGGGCTGCTGGAGCGGGGGCACGATCTGCAGCTGATCCGCCCACGCCACTTTCGCGGCGAGGCAGCGGCTGCCACCGTGGTGCAGCGGGCGGCGGGCCCTGCGGTGGCCTTTGAGGCGCTCTTGATGAAGGGCCTGCCCATCCCGCGCTACCCCCAGCTGACGATGGGCCTGCCGGCGCGGCGCGCACTGGTGCGGCACTGGACACTGCGCCGGCCCGATGTGGTGCACATTGCCACCGAAGGGCCGCTTGGCTGGTCGGCACTGCAGGCCGCCCTGCAATTGAAGCTGCCGGTGACGTCCGATTTCAGAACCAACTTTCACGCCTACAGCCAGCACTACGGCATCGGCTGGCTGAAGCGGCCCATCCTGGCCTACTTGCGAAAGTTTCACAACCAGACTGCCTGCACCATGGTGCCCACCGACGCCTTGCGCCGCGAGCTGTTGGCCGATGGCTTTCGTGAGGTGCAGGTGGTGGCGCGCGGTGTGGATACCCAGGCCTTTCGACCGGGTGCACGCAGCGAGGCCCTGCGGGCGCAGTGGGGCGCCCGGTCGAGCACCAAGGTGGTGGCCTGCGTAGGCCGGCTGGCGTCGGAGAAGAACCTCGGCTTGCTGCTCAATGCTTTCGAGGCCATGCAGCAGCAGCGCCCGGACATCAAACTGCTGTTCGTCGGTGACGGCCCGCTGCGCGAAGCCCTGCAACTGCGCTGTCCGCAGGCGGTGTTCGCCGGCAACCGGCGCGGTGAGGATCTGGCGGCGCACTACGCGTCGGCCGATTGTTTTGTCTTTCCCAGCGTGACCGAAACCTACGGCAATGTCACACCCGAGGCCATGGCCAGCGGCCTGCCGGTGGTGGCCTTCGGCTACGCGGCGGCCGGGCGGCTGATCCGCGATGGCCACAACGGCCTGCTGGCACCCACCCACGACGCCGCCGCCTTCATAGCGCAGGCGGTGCGATTGGCCACCGACGATGCACTGCTGCGGCGCCTGGGCATGGCGGCACGCGAGACCGCGCTGGCCCAGCAGTGGGACGCGGTGGTGGCCCAGGTGGAAACGCTGCTCAAGCGCGCCATGCACCGCGCGCCGGACCTGTCGTCGCTGGACATCCGTTACGCCGGCCCGACCATCGGCTGAAGGCCTGTCGATCGGGCAACAGTGGTGATGGCTGATCGCCGCCCGTGCACTTGCACATCCGGGTCGGCGTGGGTATCTCAGGTGCACGCGGTGGCGCTGTATGGCTTCCTGCGACAGGGGCAGGCCCAGCACCGTGCGGATTTCACCGGCCTGTCACCGTGTTGCCGCCAGCGTGTCATGGCCGGTGCGCAGCATGGTGGGCCATGCACCCTGCAGAGCCTACCCATTCAAGCGCCGCCGCGGCGGCCGAAGACGAGATCCACTTGCGCTGCCGCACGGTGTGGATATCCGACATCCACCTGGGAACGCCCGGCTGCCAAGCCGAAGCGTTGCTCGACTTTTTGCGCCGGGTCGAGTGCGAGACGCTCTACCTGGTGGGCGACATCATCGACGGCTGGCAGTTGCGCCGCAGCTGGTACTGGCCGCAATCGCACAACGATGTGGTGCAGAAGATCCTGCGCAAGGCCCGCAAGGGCACGCGGGTGGTCTTTGTGCCGGGCAACCACGACGAGTTTGCGCGCCGCTATGTGGAGCACAACTTCGGCGGAGTGGACGTCGTGAGCGAGGCAGTCCACACCACCGCAGACGGCCGGCGGCTGTGGGTCACCCACGGTGACCTGTTCGACGGCGTCATCCAGTGCGCCAAGTGGCTGGCCTACCTGGGTGACTCGGCCTACGAGTTCACGCTCAAGCTCAACAGCGCTTTCAACCGTGCGCGGGCCCGGATGGGGCTGCCCTACTGGAGCTTGTCCAAGTACCTCAAGCTCAAGGTCAAGCGCGCCGTCAGCTACGTCAGCGATTTCGAGGCGGCCGTGGCGCGCGAGGCCCGCAAGCGCGGCCTGCAGGGCGTCGTGTGCGGTCATATCCACCACGCCGAGATGCGCGAGATCGAGGGCATCCTGTATTGCAATGACGGCGATTGGGTCGAGAGCCTGACCGCCCTGGTCGAGCACCACGATGGCCGGCTGGAGATCGCCGATTGGTCGGCCCAGCGCAGCCTGGCCGGCGCACCGCAGCCTGCCCGCGCCGCTGCCCTGGCGCCGGGCCTGGAGCAGCCCGCTGTCGTGCAGGCCGTGCTGCACGCCCTCAAGCGCGGATGAAACGCCGCCGGTACGACGCCGGCAGATCGGCCAGCTGGATCATCATCGGCAGGTCGGCGGTGCGGAAGTCGGGGTCCCAGGCCGGGGCGCCCAGCACCTTGCCGCCGCAGCGCAGGTAGCCCTTGATCAGGGGCGGTGCTTCGGTCGGGTGGCGGGTCTGCAACTGGTCCACCGGCAGCGGCAGGCGCGGCACGGCGGTGTAGGGCGCCGGGGCCAGGTGGGTCTGGCGCAACTGGTGCCACAGGTCGGCCGCGGCGTGGCCGCCGTCGTGCATCGAGATGCTGGCACAGCCCATGCTGACATCCAGCCCGTTGCGGCCCATGAAATCGGCCAGCGCGGCCCACAACATCAGGATGACACCGCCATTGCGGAATGCCGGGTCGGTGCACGAGCGGCCCAGCTCGGCAATGCGGGGGCGCAGCGGGTCGAGCGAGCGCAGGTCGAACTCCTGGTCGCTGTACAAGCCGCCCGCACGCCGGGCCGCCACAGGCGTGAGCACCCGGTAGGTGCCCACCACGCGCGCCGGCGCCGCATGCGTTTCAACGGTGCGCACCAACAGGTGCTCGCAATGGGCGTCGAAGGCATCGATGTCGTGGCCTGCCGGTGAGCCGGACAGCGCCTTCACCTGCGCGCCCATCTCGCCGGCGAATACGCGGTAGCGCAGGCGCTGCGCTTCCAGCACCTCGTCACCGTGCACGGCCCAGGCAGCCACCAGCTGGGGCGCCTCGGCCGCTTGCAGGCGCGGTCGCTCACGTGCGGTCAAGCCGTGGGCAACTTCGGGCAGGGCGTGGGCGTGCAGCCCTGTCTGGAGAAGGGTGGAGTCCATGCCCCGGATGCTGCGAGCTGCGCATGACGCACCGGTGAACGGCGCGTGTCAAACCAGTGACGGCGCCTCAGCTTGGCGGCAGATGCATCAGGGCCCGCCCCATGCGGATCGAACGGCCCGTGGTGATGCCCGGTGCCAGGCTGAAGCCCGGCGGTGCAAACACGAGGATGGTCGAGCCGTGCTGAAACCAGCCCATCTCCTGGCCTTTGTCGAAACGGGCGTCGCAGGGCAGCTCGTTGGGGCCGCGGTAGCCCGGGCCCAGCAGCGGCGACAGCCAGTGCAGGCGCAGGCTGGCCACCAGGATGGCGGCCACTGGAACCAAGGCGATCGGCTGCCCGCCGGCCGCCAGGCGCGTGTGGATCACCGCGCGTTCGTTCTTGCAGAACAGCTTTTGCACGCGCTTGAGGGCAACCGGGTTGACGTTCCAGGTGTCGCCCGCATGGTGGGTGACGTGGTGCACCTGGCAGTCGTGCGGCGCATGGAAGCGGTGGTACATGCTGGACGTGAGGCGCAAGGTGACATAGCTGCCGTTGCGGTAGGGCGCAAAGGCCGCTTCGTCCGCACCAAACAGATCGGGCAGCGTGTATGGGAAGCCCTTGGCCTGGAACACTTGCAGACCATCCACCGGGCCGCAGGCGCCCACGATGGCGTCGCACGGGCTGCTCAGCACCTGGGCATCGGCATTGACGGGGCGGGCACCGGGCTGGAG
>JANOAQ010000299.1:0-3884 GCA_031411195.1 Burkholderiaceae bacterium
GGTGGACTGGATCCTGGCCGACGATTACGTGATGCCCGCTGAGCTGGAGCCGTACTGCACCGAAAAACCGATCCGCCTGCCGCATTGCTACCAGGTGAGTGACCGCCAGCGCGAAGTGGCCCCGCGCCCCGAGCGCAGCACCTACGGCCTGCCCGAAGACCAGTTCGTCTTCTGCTCGTTCAACAACAACTTCAAGTTCACGCCCGAGGTGTTTGGCGCCTGGATGCGCATCCTGCAGCAGGTGCCCGCCAGTGTGCTGTGGCTGCTGGCCGACAACGACACCGCGCGCGAAAACATGCTGCGCCAGGCCGATGCCCACGGCGTGGACCGCAGTCGCCTGCTGTTTGCCCCGCGGGTGGCGCCGCCCGAATACCTGGCCCGCTTTCAATGTGCCGATCTGGTGCTCGACACCTTTCCGTACAACGCGGGCACCACCGCCAGCGACGCGCTGTGGATGGGCACGCCCATCCTCACGCTGAGCGGGCGCAGCTACATCTCGCGCATGGCCGGCAGCCTGCTCACCGCCGTGGGCCTGCCCGAACTGGCCACCACCAGCCTGGCCGAGTACGAGCGCCTGGCCGTGGTGCTGGGGCGCCAGCCGGCGCGCGTGCAGTCGTACAAGCGCTACCTGGCCGAGCAGGGGCGCAGCTCGCCACTGTTCGATCTGCCGCAGCTCGTGCGCGACATAGAAGCCGAGTACGAGCGGCTGGCACTTCAGCACCGGGCCTGAGCCGCGGCCTTGAACCTCGCCCGCCCACGTGCCTGATCTCCACGATCCCAGCCTGCCCGACGGTGAAAGTGCTGCCGGCATGGCCGACGACGCGCTGGCGCAGGCCATGGTGTGGGTGCTGCGCCACCATGGCCAGCAACGCTCGGTCTCGTCGCTGTTTGAAGGCCAGCTGATCGAAGGCCAGGTCGGCCCCGACCAGGCCGTGCGCGCCCTGCACGAAGCGGGGTGGAACGCGGGTCTGGTACAGCGCCCCATCGCCGAGTTCAACGAGCTGTTGTTGCCGGTGGTGCTGCTGCTGAAGAACGGCGATGCCGCCATCCTGGTGGCGCGCCAGGCACAGGCCGGCGGCCCCACCTTGTGTACGGTGGTGATGCCCGGGCCCGATGCCCAGGCCTTGAGTGCCACCGAGGCCGAACTGGCCGCTGAATACGCCGGCATGGCCATCGTGGCCACGCCGCGAGCGCAGGCCCCGCCGCGCAGCTCGTCGGCCGCCCACGACGCCGATTCGTTGCGTGATCCGGCCAGCCACTGGCTGTGGGGCACCGTGCGGCGCTTCACGCCGTACTACCGCGCGGCGCTGCTGGCGGCGCTGCTCAGCAACACCCTGATGCTGGTGACCGGAACGGTCACGTCGGTCATCTACGACAAGGTCATCCCGCACCAGGCCTTCGTCACCTTGTGGGCCCTGGCCGCCGCCGGCGGCCTGGCACTGCTGTTCGATCTGGCGGCGCGCCAGTTGCGGGCCCACCTGATCGACCTGGCGGGCAAGAAGTCGGATCTGTTGGTGGGCACCCTGCTGTTTCGCCAGAGCCTGGCCGTGCGCATGGAAAACCGACCCGAAAGCGCCGGCGCCTACAGCCACATCGTCGGCCAGATCGAGCTGGTGCGCGAGTTCCTGTCCTCGGCCACGCTGTCGGCCATCTCCGATCTGCCCTTCATCTTCATCTTCATCGCCATGACCTTCGCCATGGGCGGGCCGCTGGGCTGGGTGCTGGTGATCGCGGTGCCGCTGATCATGGGCGCGGCGCTGGTGATCCAGGGTTCGATGCGCCGCGCCACCAGCGCCAACATGCAGCAGCAGGCCGACCTGCATGGCCTGCTGGTCGAGGCGGTGGAGGGCATCGAGGACATCAAGGCCACCGGCGCCCAGGGCCGCTTTCTGCACCGCTACGAGCAATCGGCGGCGGCGTCTGTGGAGAGCCAGATCCGCTCGCGCCGCTTGTCCAGCTTGACGATGAACCTGTCGATGATCTCGCAGCAACTGGTCACGCTGGTGATGCTGGTGTGGGGCGTGTACCTGATCGAGGCCAAGATCATCACCGGCGGCGCGCTGATGGGTGCGGTGATGTTCGGCATGCGGGCGGTGGCGCCGCTGTCGTCCATCGTCATGCTGGCCACGCGCTACCAGGGCGCCAAGGCGGCCATGCGGGCACTCGACAAGGTGATGGCCCAGCCGACCGAGCGCGAGCCGGGGCGCAGCTACATCCCGCTCGATGGTCTGAGCGGGCGCATCGCGCTCAATGATGTGAGCTTTTCCTACCCGGCTGCCAACGGGCAGGAATCGCCCCGTGTGCTCAAGAACGTGAGCCTGCGCTTCGAGCCCGGCGAGCGGGTGGCCATCCTCGGCCGCATTGGCAGTGGCAAGAGCACCATCTTGCGCGTGGTGGCCGGCCTCTACCGGCCCAGCGAGGGCATGGTGGATGTGGACGGCATCGATCTGCGACAACTGGACCCGGGCGACTTTCGCGCCGGAGTGGGCTATGTGCCCCAGGACTCACGCCTGTTCAATGGCACGCTGCGCGACAACGTGCTGCTGGGCCGGCCCGGCGCCGATGCTTACCGGCTGGCGTCGGTGGCCAAGCTCACCGGCCTGGCGCGTGTGGCAGAAAATCACCCCATGGGCTGGGATTTGCCGGTGGGTGAATCGGGTGGCCTGCTGTCGGGTGGCCAGCGCCAGTTGGTGGCCCTGACACGCAGCCTGATCACCGAGCCCAGGATTCTGCTGATGGACGAGCCCACCAGCTCGATGGACGCACAAAGCGAGCTTGCCTTTCTGCGGCAGCTCAAAGATGCCGCCAAGGACTGCACCCTGGTGATGGTGACCCACCGCCCTGCCGTGCTCGAGCTGGTGCAGCGCATCATCGTGGTCGATGCCGGCAAGGTGGTGATGGATGGCCCGAAGGCCCAGGTGCTGGCGGCCTTGTCGGGCGCCAAACCGGTGCAGGCCACGCCGGCGGCTGCGGCCAATGGTGCACCGGCCGCGCCGACCAATGTGCACCGCCATCCCAGCACCCAACCCGCCGATAGCCGTGCGGCTGTATGACTGACCGCACCTCCGCGCTGCACCGCGGTGACCTGGCCTACCTCAGCCCGCTGCAGGCGGCGCAGCAGCAGGAGCCGGCCAACGCCGCCACCTGGGCCGTCTACCTGATGCTGATCGCCCTGGTGGTGTCAGTGGCCTGGGCCGCGCTGGCCCAGGTGGACATGATCACCCGCACCGACAGCCGGGTGGTGCCCGTCGGCCGCGAGCAGGTGATCGCCAGCCTGGAGGGCGGCATCCTGCGCGAGCTGAAGGTGCGCGAAGGTGAGGCGGTGGTGGCCGGCCAGCCCCTGGCCCTGCTGGACCCTACCCGTGTGGAAGCCCAGCAGAACGAAGGCCGGCTCAAGCGCCTGGCCATGCTGGCCACGGTGCAGCGGCTGCGGGCCGAGGCCGGTGGCAAGGCGCTGGCCTTTCCCAAGGAACTGGACGCCGTGCCCCAGGTGGTGCAGAGCGAGACCGATTCCTTCAACGCGCGCAAACGGGCGCTGAACGAGGCCGTGGGCTCCAACCAGAGCAGCCTGGGCCTGTTGCAGCGTGAGCTGAACATGGCCAGCACCATGTCGGCCAAGGGCCTGATGAGCGAGGTGGAGGTGATGCGCCTGCGCCGCCAGGTCAACGACATGGCCCTGGTGACGCAGGAGCGCATCAACCGCTTCCGCCAGGACGCCAGTGCCGAGCTGGTCAAGGCCCAGACCGAGCTGACCATGCTGGGCGAGCAGCAGGTGGTGCGCGACGACATCCTGAAGCGCACCACACTCACCTCGCCGGTGCGTGGCCTGGTCAAGAACATCCGCATGAACACCGTGGGCGGCGTGGTGAGCGCCGGCGCACCGG
>JANOAQ010000300.1:0-2010 GCA_031411195.1 Burkholderiaceae bacterium
CGCGCGAATGGACCCAGCCGTGCAGCAAGGTGGCGGCATCGCCGACGCCGCTTTTCTTCAGCGCTGAAAACAGGGCGACGCTGACATCGGCTTCGTCGGTGGTCAGCTCGGCCAGCGTCTGCTGGGCCGCCGCCAGCGCGGAATTCGCCTCGCTGCGGTTGAGCTTGTCGGACTTGGTCAGCAGCACCAGCAGCTTGACCGCCCCATTGCCGATGCGTGGCGCGATGAAGCCGAGCAACTGGCGGTCGAGGTCGGTGAAACCGAGACGCGAATCGACCATCAGCACCACGCCGGTCAGACTGCGACGCACTTCGAGGTAATCGGCCATCACCTGCTGCCAGCGCAGCTTGGCGCCGCGCGCCACCGCCGCATAGCCATAGCCAGGGACGTCCGCGAACAAGACGTTGGCTTGCAACTTCGGGCCCAGCTCGAACAGGTTGATGTGCTGGGTGCGGCCCGGCGTCTTCGATGCAAAGGCCAGTCGCTTCTGCTGCGTCAATGTGTTGATGGCGGTCGATTTACCAGCGTTCGAGCGGCCGACGAAAGCGATCTCGGGCAGTTCGGTCACCGGCAGTTGGTCGAGCTGGCTGGCGGTGGTGAGAAAGCGCGCCGTGTGCGTCCACGCCAGGGCCAGTTTGGCGGGGTCGGGAGAGATATCGGAGTGTTGGCCCCGGCTGTCAGCGCTTGAGTTCATGGAGCATTGTAAAATCGACGGGTTTACCCCGTTTCGAACAGTCTTCCACCCAATACAGCGGGTGCTTCAGCCCCCGGCTCAGGCCCTGCGCCGCACGGTCTGGCACGCTGCAAGTACCCCACCATTCCAAGGTTCCACGACATGAAGTCGCTGCTCGCCCTGTCGCTGTCTGCCCTGATCTCTGTTTCGGCGCTGGCCGCCGAGACCAAGGCGCCCGCCAAGCCCGATCTGGCCAAGGGTGCCGAGAAGGCCACCCAGGTCTGCGCCGCGTGCCACACCGCCGATGGTTCGCGTGGCAGCCCGGCCAACCCGATCCTGCAGGGCCAGCACACTGAATACCTGGTCAAGCAACTGGCAGAGTTCAAGTCGGGCAAGCGGGCCAATCCCATCATGTCGGGCATGGCCGCTGCGCTGACCGAAGACGACATGAAAAACGTGTCCGCCTACTACAACAGCAAGACCGCCAAGCCCGGTTTCGCCAAGGACAAGGCCCTGGTGGCCCTGGGCGAAAAAATCTACCGCGGCGGCATCGCCGCCAAGCAGGTGCCTGCCTGTGCCGGCTGCCACAGCCCCACCGGCGCGGGCATCCCCGCCCAGTACCCGCGCATGGGCGGCCAGCATGCCGACTACGCCGAAGCCCAGTTGGTGGCCTTTCGCTCCGGCGCGCGTGGCAACTCGGCCCAGATGTCTGCCATCGCCGCACGCATGAGCGACAAGGAAATCAAGGCCGTGGCCGACTACGTGGCCGGCCTGCGCTGAATCGCATCTCCCGCTTCAGCGGGCCAAGCAAGGCCGGTCTGCTGACCGGCCTTTGTCGTTTCAGGGCCGCTCAGATCAGCGCAGGCAGGGTTTGCGCGTCTTGCGCCAGACCCTGCGGCCACGCGGATGTTCACGCCGGCGTAAGGTAACGGGCACGGCAGCGACCAAGCTGCATCGTTTAGGAGACCCCATGCCCAAGCATCAAGACCGCGGTTTTGACCACGCCGTTCCGTCCGAAATCACCCCGCGCGCCGCCTATGAAGGCCGGCGCACCTGGATGAAGCAACTGGCCGCCGGTGCCCTGGGCAGTGGCCTGGCCGCCTGGGCCGGCCGCGAAGCCCTGGCCCAAGGCGCGGCCAAGGCCGCTGCGCTGGCGGGTGGCAAGAGTGCGGTGGCCGGTGCCATCACCATGGACAAGCCCACGCCTCGGCAAGACGCCACCACCTACAACAACTTCTACGAGTTCGGCACCGACAAGGCCGACCCGGCACGCAACGCCCACACGCTCAAGACCCGGCCCTGGACGGTCTCGGTCGAGGGTGAGGTCAAGAAGCCCA
>JANOAQ010000301.1:0-2899 GCA_031411195.1 Burkholderiaceae bacterium
CTTCATCTTGCGCAGCACTTCGGCCGAAACCTGTGGGGGCGCCATCTTCTTGCCGCGCACTTCGATCCAGGCGTCGCCGTTGTCGGCGGCGGCGATCTTGAAGGGCATCAGGTCGATGTCCTTCTGCACTTCCTTCTCGGCGAACTTGCGGCCGATCAGGCGCTTGGCCGCGTACACCGTGTTGCGCGGGTTGGTGACGGCCTGGCGCTTGGCGCTGGCGCCCACCAGCACTTCACCATCCTCCTGGTAGGCAATGATGGACGGCGTGGTGCGGGCACCTTCGCTGTTCTCGATCACCTTGGTGGTGTTGCCTTCCATGATGGCCACGCACGAATTGGTGGTGCCGAGGTCGATGCCAATGATCTTGCCCATGGTGTTTTTCTCCTGAGGGTGGAATGCGAGTGATGCGGTTGGATTGGATGTGTGGCCCGCAGGCGCGCTTTCAAGGGCGCCGGGCCTGAAGATTGCTTGGATCAGTCAATGACCACGCGGCACATCACTTGGGCGCGGCCACCGTCACCAGGGCCGGGCGCAGCACACGGTCGTTGATGAGATAACCCTTCTGCAGCACGGCCACCACGGTGTTGGCGTCCTGGTCGGCGGGCACCATGCTGATGGCTTGGTGCTGGTGCGGATCGAACTTGGTGCCGGCCGGCGGGGCAATCTGCACGACCTTGTTGCGCTCCAGCGCGGTGCTCAACTGGCGCAAGGTGGCATGCACGCCTTCGAGCACGGTTTCCACCTGGGCCTCGGGCATGGCGATGGCGGCCTGCAGGCTGTCCATCACCGGCAGCAGGCTCTCGGCAAACCCTTCGACCGCAAACTTGCGGGCCTTGCTGACTTCTTCTTCAGCCCGGCGGCGGGTGTTTTCGGCCTCGGCCTTGGCGCGCAGGTAGGCGTCCGACACCTCGGTGTGCTTGGCTTCCAACTCGGCCAGGCGCTGTTCTGCACTGGGGCTGGCGACCGCAGCAGCGGCATCGGGCATTTCGGGCATGGTGCCAGTGTCCACATAGGGGTTGGCGGCCGCAGTTGCGGTCGAGGGGTCGTTCTCCGGCGTCGTCATGTCGGTCGCTTTGGGTTTTTTCTTGAAGGGGTTGAACACGGTCGATCAGGAGATGGGGGGGCTATCCCGTGGTTCAAGAGGGGCTATTGAAGGGTTTTTGCACGGCCAGGCGGCGGTCGTGCATGCAACGGCGCAGGTCAGCGCGCCATCAGCTGTCGTCCAGCGAGGCGCTCCAGCGCTGCCAGCCGTGCTGGGTGCGTTCCAGCTCGCGCCGGTCGCGTTTGGTGGGGCGGCCCTGCTCGATGGCCAGGGCCGGTTCGGCGGCGAGGCGGCGGGCCTCGGCGGCCTGGGTGCGCTGGGCCAGGCTGTCGGCCGTCTCGGCGTACAGCGTCTGCGCCACCACTGCCGGGCCGCGCAGGTTGCTGAGGCCTTGCACCACCACCGTGCGCTGCACCGGCCCCTGGCGGATGAACACGCTGTCGCCCACCCGAACATCGCGCGAGGGCTTGGCCGCCTGGCCATTGACGTGGATGCGGCCCTTGTCGATGTCGTCTACCGCCAGGGCCCGGGTCTTGTAGAAGCGGGCGGCCCACAGCCATTTGTCCAGCCGCATGGCGGGGGCGCCGGTGGGGGAGTGCACAGCAGCGGGTTTCATGGCGGCGCATTGTCCGCCAGCGGCAGGCGCACCCGGGCATCGAGCCCGCGCACCCGGCCATCCACAAAGCGGTTCTCCAGCGCCAGTTGCCCACCGAGTGATTGCACGATCTCGCGGCAGATGGCCAGGCCCAGGCCGGCACTGCCCGGTTGGCCACCGCTGGCAAACGGCTGGGTGAGGCGGGGGCGCAGGCTGTCCGGGATGCCCGGGCCGCCGTCGGCCACAGTGAGCTCGGCCTCGCCCGCCCGCCCGACCAGGCTCACCCTCAGGCTGCCGCCCGCCGGTGTGTGCTTGAGTGCGTTGTGCAGCAGATTGCGCGTCAGCTCGCGCAGGGCCCAGGGGCGACCACGCACGGTGGCGATGCCCAGCTGCAGGTCGAAATCCAGGCCGGCTTCAGCGATCAGCGGCGCCAGGTCGAGGGCAACCTCGCGCACGACGGCGGACCAGTCGGTGGCGGGCATGTCGACCTCCTGGCGCAACTGCTCCACCTTGGCCAGCGCCAGCATCTGGTTGGCCAGCCGCGTGGCACCGTCGATAGTCTGGCCGATCTCGGCCAGGGCCTGGCCGGCGGCCACATCGCCGCGCAGGGCCGACTGCACTTGCACCTTCAGCACCGCCAATGGGGTGCGCAGCTGGTGCGAGGCGTCGCGCACAAAGCGCTTCTGGTGGGCCAGCAGGCGCGCCTGGCGGGCCAGCGCCTCGTTGGCGGCAGCGATCAAGGGCTGCAGCTCGCGCGGGGCGCGCGGCGCTTGAAGTGGCGACAGGTCGTCCGCATCGCGTGCCTCGATGGCGGCACTCAGCGCCCGCACCGGCCGTGTCGCCTGTTGCACTACCCACCACACCACGGCACCGATGACGGCCATCAGCGCGGCCTGGCGCCATAGCGTGTCGAACAGCACCTGGCGGGCCAGGGTCTGGCGCAATTCAAGCGTTTCAGCCACCTGGATGGTGGCCAGGCCGCGGCCGTTGTGGCCGGCCACCGGTTGCAGCAGCACGGCCACGCGCACCGGCTGACCCTGGTAGCGGTCGTCGTAAAAATCCACCAACGCGGCGTAGATGCCTTGATCGGGCAATTTGCCGTGCCAGGTGGGCAATGCCTCGAAGCCCGAGACCATCTCACCCTGGAAGCCGGTTACCTTGAAGTACATGCGGCTGCGGTTGTCGGCCTCGAAGGTGTCCAGCGCAGCGTAGGGCACATTGGCCAGGAGGCGTGGCGCATCGGGTGTGCCGGTCACATCGAG
>JANOAQ010000302.1:0-7399 GCA_031411195.1 Burkholderiaceae bacterium
TGGGCCCGCGAGGGTGTCAGCGCAACGACCTTCGGCGTGTCGACCATCCTGTGGCTGACGCTCACGCAGTTGCTCGCGTCGGGCATGGGCGGCTACCTTGCCGGCCGGCTGCGCACCCGTTGGAGCGAAGTGCACCGTGACGAAGTGTATTTTCGCGACACCGCCCACGGTTTTCTCGCCTGGGCAGTGGCCTCGTTGGCGACCGCCGCGTTGCTGACCACGGTCGTCGGATCGATCGTGTCGGGTGGCGCGCAGGTGGGCGCTTCGGTCGTCGGTGGCCTGGCTGGAACGGCCGCCACCGCGGTGGGTGGTGCCTCGGGTGGTGTCACGGGTGGTGTCGCGGCCGCTTCGCGCACCGCGCAGGGCGGCGATGCGGGGCCGATGGGCTACTTCATCGACTCGCTGTTCCGGCGCGATGCGGCCAGTACGGCTGCGGGCGCCAGCACCACAGGATCGACGGATGCCGCCGACCGCGCATCGGGCAGGGATGCGGCCGAGGTCGCTCGAATCTTCATGAATGCCAGCCGCGCCGACCCCTTGCCGGAGGATGACCTGCGCTACGTGGGCCAGATCGTGGCGCAACGAACAGGGCTGTCGGCCGCAGATGCGGAAAAGCGTGTGGCCAATGTCCATGCCAAAGCACAAGCCAAGGTTCGTGATGCGGAGATTGCAGCACGCGCGGCCGCTGACAAGGCACGCAAGGCGTCCGCATACGGCGCGCTCTGGCTTTTTGTCTCGCTGCTGATCGGCGCCTTCGTCGCCAGCCTGGCCGCCACCTACGGTGGCCGGCGCCGCGACGCCTGAGCGCCGCGCAATTTCACCTTCACCTCCACCTGACCTGAGGCCGCCATGCGCTCACTCCTGCTGCTGTTTCTCGGTATTCCCATCCCCATCATCATTTTGATCGCGCTGTTCGTGCACTGATTGCACGCACGCCCACCCCACCCGTTTTGAAGGATTTGCCATGACCACCACCAAGACCGCCAAGGACGCCATCGCCCTGCTCAAGGCTGACCACGAGGCCGTGAGCCTGCTTTTTGCCGAGTACGAAAAGACCCGTTCAGTCACCAACAAGAAGGCGGTGGTTGCCGAGATCTGCAAGGCGCTGAGCGTGCACGCGCAAATCGAGGACGAGATCTTCTACCCGGCCGTGAAGACCGCCCTGAAGGACAAGCTGCTGGTGCCCGAAGCCACGGTCGAGCATGCCGGGGTGAAAGACCTGATCGCACAGCTCAAAGGCGTGGAGCCCGACGGCGAGATGTACGACGCCAAGGTCAAGGTGCTGTCGGAGTACGTGAAGCACCACGTCAATGAAGAACAGACCGAGATGTTTCCGAAGGCCAAGGCTTCGTCGATCGACATGGTCGAACTGGGCGCGCGCATGGCAGAGCGCAGGAGAGAACTGTTGGCCCAGGCGGCCTGAAATCCAGAACCACCGGGCCAGAAGTCATGCCCACCCTGTTGATGGCGAGCCTGCTCATCCTGCCCGCCATTGCGCTGGCGGTCTGGACCTGGCTCGTCATGGAGCAGGTTGAAGCGCAATTGCGCGCTTGTGCCGAGTCGATCGACAGCATTGGCTACTTCGGCACCGCCATCCCCGCCTGACCACAGATGAACACCATGAACCTGTTGACCGCCCACGCTGTACAGCGACCTTCACTGGCCCTTCTGGGGGCTGAACCGTTTCGCGCCGCGATCGAGTTTGCGCGCAACCGCCTGCACAAATCACCCGCAAGCCAACCCGGCGACGGGCACCCCGTTGTGATCTTTCCTGGCCTTGGCGCCGACGGCGCTTCGGTGGCCACCTTGCGCAAGCACTGCCGCGCGCTGGGCTACAACGCCTTCGACTGGGGGCGCGGTTTCAACACCGGGCCGCAGGGTGACCTGGACACCTGGTTGAAGGCGCTCAAGGCCCAGGTGGCCGAGTTGCTCGAGGCGTATGCGCAGCCCGCCACGCTCATCGGCTGGAGCCTGGGAGGCCTCTACGCGCGGGAGATCGGCAAGCTGATGGCGCCCCGCCTGCGCCAGGTGATCACCATCGGAACGCCCTTCAATTCGGCGGCCGACCACACCCATGCGGGTTGGCTGTTCCGCTTGCTCAGCGGCAATTCGACCGCGCTGGACCCTGCGCTGAGCCGACGGCTGCGCACCCCGCCGCCGGTGCGCACGACATCCATCTACAGCCGCACCGACGGCGTCGTGGCCTGGCAGACCTGCCGGCACGACAAGCCGTCGCGCCTGGTCCACGAGATTGAAATCGAAGGCAGCCACCTGGGCATGGGCTGGAACCGCCAGGTGCTCGCCGCCGTGACCGACCGCCTGGCGCAAGCGCCTGGGCTTTGGAGGCCTTATGTCCAGACTCATTGATGGCGCCCCGCGGCCCGATACGCGGCCCGATACGCGGCCCGATGCGCGGCCCGATAGTCAGGCAGTGGTTCTGCCGTTCTGGCCTGGCCTGGCCCTGGCCGCTCTGCTGCTGGCCTTGGGTGCCTGCCAACGGGCCCCATCCGACGCAGCGGCCCCGCCAGGCGGGCCTGCGCAGACGCAGACCGCGCCGCCCACCGGTGGCGGCGCCGATTCGTCCTTGCCCGATGCCTCATCGGTGCTGGGCCGCAGTGATGGGCCGAAGACAGAACCCGAGTTGGGGCGCTCGAACAGCGCAATGACACGCACCCAGGAATCGAGCGCCATGCCATTGCCCGGGCAGAACAACGACCACTCCGCACCCCTGCCGCCCGCCAAGCGCGCCAGCGGTCCATGAGCACGGCAGGCCGCTTTCCCTTCCGTTCAATCGGGCCGCAGGCAAGTGCCCGGCACCGCCTTCGATCAAGCCCCTACACCCTACCGGGACCCCCCATGAAAACAGCCACCCAGACCCATGCCGACCTTGCGCACGTTGCCTCGCTGATCGACGACATCCCCATTGCCATGCTCGCCAACGTCGAAACCGACGGCACGCTGGCCAGCCGCCCCATGGCGGCACTGGAAATGGACGCCAATGGCGCGATCTGGTTTTTCACCGACCTGCGCTCGGCCAAGGTGGAAAGCCTTCAGGTCGCCAACCTCAGCTTCGCCGATCTGGCCCACGGCACCTACGTGTCGCTGTCGGGTCGAGGCGAGATCGTCACCGACCGCGGGCACATCGAACGCCTGTGGACCTCGTTTGCCAAGCCCTGGTTTCCCGATGGCCCGGGCTCGCCCAACCTTGCGCTGTTGAAGTTCACCCCCGATGCCGCCGACTACTGGGACGCACCCAACAGCAAGATGGTGCGCGCCTTCGGCGTGATGGCCTCCATCGTGGCCGGCAAGCCCATCGCCATGGGCGACCATGGTTCTCACTCGGGCTTGTCGTCCACCGCCGCTGTGGCCGGGAGCCAGGCATGACGAAGCCGACCAGGTCGAGCAAACCAGGTCCGACTGCAGCGGCCATGGCTGACCGCGTCACGCCAGACGCACCACCGGCGCAGCAGGCCCAGCTGGCGCAAGCCCAGGCATTGGCTTGCGCCATGCCCTTCAACGCCAACAAGGCCCTCGAGTCGGGCCGGGACAATGCGGTCGCGCCGCCAAAGGGGGCCACCTCGGACGTGGATGCGCCCGCCGCCTCGGCCAGCACGCTGAGCGAGGCCAATGCGTCGGCCAAGACCGGCGAGGGCCCGCCACCGCGAGGCCGCGCAGCGTCTGCAGGCGTGCTCGATGCCGTCCGTTCGGATGCGCAGGCCCAGGTGCTGACCACCAACCAGGGGGTGGCTGTCGGCGACAACCAGCATTCGCTGAAGGCGGGCCTGCGGGGGCCGGCGCTGCTCGAAGACTTCATCCTGCGCGAGAAGATCACGCACTTCGACCACGAGCGCATCCCCGAACGCATCGTGCACGCACGCGGCTCGGCGGCCCACGGCTACTTCGAGGCCTACCAGCCGATGACGGCCCACACGCGCGCGGCACCGTTTCAGGCCGCCGGCAAGATCACGCCGGTGTTCGCCCGCTTCTCGACAGTGGCTGGCGAGCGCGGCTCGACCGATACCGCACGCGATGTGCGCGGCTTCGCTGTCAAGTTCTACACCGACGAAGGCAACTGGGATCTGGTGGGCAACAACATCCCCGTGTTCTTCATCCAGGATGCGATGAAGTTTCCCGATCTGATCCATGCCGTCAAGCCCGAGCCTCACCACGGCATGCCACAGGCCGCATCAGCCCACGACACCTTCTGGGACTTTGCCTCGCTCAGCCCCGAAACCACGCACACGCTGATGTGGGTGATGTCCGACCGCGGCATTCCGCGCAGCCTGCGCATGATGCAGGGCTTTGGGGTGCACACCTACCGTCTGGTCAACGCCGAAGGGGCATCGCACTTCGTCAAGTTCCATTGGCGGCCCAAGCTTGGTACGCACTCGCTGGTGTGGGACGAAGCCGTCAAGATTTCAGGTGCCGACTCCGATTTTCATCGCCGCGATTTGTGGGAGGCCATCGAGGCGGGCGATTACCCCGAGTGGGAGCTGGGCCTGCAGATCTTCACCGAGGCGCAGGCCGAAGCCTTCAGCTTCGACGTGCTCGATGCCACCAAGCTGATCCCCGAAGAATTGGTGCCGGTCACGCCGGTGGGCCGCATGGTGCTCAACCGCAACCCGGACAACTTCTTCGCCGAGACCGAGCAGGTGGCCTTCTGCACCGCACACGTGGTGCCGGGCATCGACTTCAGCAACGACCCCTTGCTGGCCGGCCGCATCCACTCGTACCTGGATACCCAGATCACCCGGCTGGGGGGGGTCAACTTTCATGAGCTGCCGATCAATGCCCCACTGGCTCCGGTGCACAACCACCAGCGCGATGGCCTGCACCGCCAGGCTATTGCGCGCGGGCGAGTGGCGTACGAGCCCAATTCGCTGGGGGGCGGTTGCCCTTTCCAGGCCGGCGCTGCGGGCTTTGTGTCGTTTCCCCAGCCTGTGGACGGCGAAAAGCTGCGCGGCCAGCCCGAAAAGTTTGCCGACCACTACACCCAGGCCACCCTGTTCTACAACAGCCAGACAGCGGTGGAGCAGGCCCACATCGCAGGCGGCTTCCGCTTCGAGCTGAGCAAGCTCACGGTGCCGGCCATCCGCGAGCGCATGGTGTCGTCGCTGGTCAATGTGTCGGCTGAACTGGCCGCCCAGGTGTGTGCCGGCTTGGGTATGGCAGTGCCGCCGGCCATGCCCAGGGCACTGGCCAATCCGGCCACGCCCGAGCTCACCCAGTCGGCAGCGTTGTCGTTGACAGCGCTGCCCGGCGAAGGCGGCATCCGCACGCGCCGCGTTGCCATCCTGGTGGCCGATGGCATGGACGGCACATCGCTCATGGCGACCCGGAAGGCGCTGGTGGCCGCTGGCGCCACGGTGCACCTGATCGCAGCCCGTCTGGGACCCGTACAACTGCTGGGTGGCGGCACCTTCGAAGCCAGCGGGACGCTGGAGAATTCGCCGTCCGTGCTGTTCGACGGGGTCGTGTTGCCCGATGGCGCCGATGCGGTCGAAGCGCTCGGCCAACACTTCGAGGTGATGGACTTCATTGCCCAGCAATACCGGCACGGCAAGACCATCCTGGCTATCGGTGCCTCAAAGGCCTTGCTCGAGCACGCCGGGGTGAAGGGCCTGCTGGCCAATGGCAAGGCAGATCCGGGCATCGTGATCACGGGCGCCACGCAGGCCGAGCACAGCGTGGCCGTCTACATCAGCGCGCTGGGCCGCCACCGCCATCCCGAGCGCGAGGAGCGCAAGGCCACAGCAACCGGCGCCTGAGCATTGCAGCGCCGCCGGCCTCGGGGCACGTCGAACAGGGCTCAGGCTTCGGCCATGATGGGGTTGCGCAGCACGCCGATCTTTTCGATCTCGATCTCGATGGTGTCACCAGCCTTCATCCATACCGGCGGGGTGCGCGCCTGGCCCACGCCGGCCGGCGTGCCCATGACGATGGTGTCGCCAGGCTCCAGCGTCATGCACTCGGCCAGCAGGGCGATGGTTTCGTCGACGGCGAAGATCATGTCGCTGGTATTGGCGTCCTGCATCACCTGGCCGTTCAGGCGGCTCTGGATGCGCAGGCCGGCTGCACCCGGGGGCAGTTCGTCGGCCGTCACCAGCACCGGGCCGAAACCGCCGGTGGCATCGAAGTTCTTGCCGATGGTCCACTGGCCGGTGCGCTTCTGGTAATCGCGCACCGACATGTCGTTGAAGCAGCTGTAGCCGAAGACGTATT
The DNA here is from genome assembly GCA_031411195.1 of Burkholderiaceae bacterium. Lineage (GTDB taxonomy): Bacteria > Pseudomonadota > Gammaproteobacteria > Burkholderiales > Burkholderiaceae_C > Pseudaquabacterium. The sequence goes on from JANOAQ010000302.1 coordinate 6,223, forward strand.
GCAGGGCCTGACCACGCGGTGTGTGGCGCGGCACGGTGCGGCCGATGACCACCGCCATCTCGGCCTCGTAGTCGAACTTGGATGACACCCTGGGCACCACGCCCGGCTGGCCGTGGCCCATCAACGAGCTCTTGCCGCGGTAGAAGAACCAGGGGTAGTCGGGCTTCTCGGTGCGGCCACCTTCCTTGGCATGGTCGAAGTAGTTCAGGCCCAGGCAGATGGTCTTGCCCGGCTCGGGCACCAGCGGCGCCAGCGCCTGGCCGGCCAGGGGCAGGCGCGGTTCGGCCGATGCGATGGCCGCGCGGCCGGCGGCCATCAAGTCGACACCTGCGGCCAGCGCGGCGCGCAGCTCATGCGGCATGCCGGGGTTGGCGTTGGCCAGGTCGATGATCGCGTCGCCGTCGACGACGGCCAGGCGGGGCTGCTGGTCCAGCAGGTAGGTGGTCAGGCGCATGGGGGCTCCGTTGCATGAGAAGGCCAAATCTACAAAAGTTGATGGGGTGCTCCCCATCGCAGGTGATGGTCTGAAGCTTGACATACAAACGCGGGCACCCGCCAGGCCTGCGGGCTGAGCGGCTGGCACAGCGCGGGCGCGTGCGCGTGCGCGTGCGGCGGCGGCAGGCTGTCGCCCGCGTGATCGGGCTGCACCACAGGCGCTGGCAGCATCGTGGCTTCACCCCCTTTGCGAAGGCGCCACCATGACCGACCTCGTCCACCTGCTCGTTGACCAGCCGCTGCCCGGCATCAGCCGCCTGACGCTGAACCGCCCCGACAAGCGCAATGCGCTGAACAACCAGCTGCGCGGCGAACTGCTGGCCACGCTGGAACAGAACGACCAGGATCCCGACGTGCGGGTGACGGTCATTCGCGGCGCGGGGCCGGCCTTTTGTTCGGGCTATGACTTGTCGGCCGACAACCGCCAGGGCCAGCCCTACCACACGGCCGGCGGGCTGGGCCAGTGGCCGCGCCATGTGGTCGATGGCTGGTTCCGCATCTGGGATCTGGCCAAACCCGTCATCGCCCAGGTGCATGGCTACTGCCTGGCGGGTGGGTCTGAACCGGCCACCGCCTGTGATCTGGTCTACGTGGCCGACGATGCCCAGATCGGCTACCCGCCAGTGCGGCTGATGAGCCCGCCCGACATGCAGTTTCACCCCTGGACCATGGGCATGCGCCA
>JANOAQ010000303.1:0-1816 GCA_031411195.1 Burkholderiaceae bacterium
TCGTAGCTGGGGGCCTTGCGGTGGATGGATGCCGTCAGCGTCTGGTCGACCGGGCCGCGCTCGTCGATCGGCGAGCCCAGCACGTCCATGATGCGGCCCAGCGTGGCCTTGCCCACAGGCACGGTGATGGCCGCGCCGGTGTTGCTGACCATCAGGCCGCGGCGCAGGCCGTCGGACGAGCCCAGCGCAATGGTGCGCACGATGCCGTCGCCGAGCTGCTGCTGGACTTCCAGCGTCAGCGCAGAGCCGTCGAGCTTGAGGGCGTCATAGACGCGGGGCATGGCGTCACGCGGAAATTCCACGTCCACCACGGCGCCGATGCACTGGACGATCTTGCCTTGTGCTTGGGTATTGAGCATTTGTGATTCCTTCAAACTTGAATTCGTTGCGTGCGGCAAGCTCAGCCGCTGATGGCGGCGGCGCCGCTGACGATCTCGGACAGCTCGGTGGTGATGGCGGCCTGGCGGGTCTTGTTGTAGACCAGCTTGAGCTCACCGATCAGGCTGCCGGCGTTCTCGGTGGCGGCCTTCATGGCCACCATGCGCGCCGATTGCTCGGACGCCATGTTCTCGGCCACGGCCTGGAACACCAGCGCTTCGATGTAGCGCGTGAGCAGCTCGTCAATCACCGTGGCGGCATCGGGCTCGTACAGGTAGTCCCAGCCGTACTGCGATTTTTCTGCCGCGGTCTGCTCCAGCCGGCTGGCCGACAAAGGCAGCAGCTGCTCGATGACGGCTTCCTGCTTCATCGTGTTGATGAAGCGGGTGTAGCAAAGGTTGACCTTGTCGACCTTGCCTTCGACAAAGGCATCGAGCATCACCTTGACCGGACCGATCAGCTTTTCGAGCAGAGGCGCATCACCCAGCTGGGTGGCGTGGCTGACCACCTTGGCACCGACGCGGTTCAGGAAGTTGAAGCCCTTGTTGCCGATGGCCACCGCCTGCGCCGTGCCACCTGCAGCCTGCACGTCGCGCAGTTCGTTGGTGACGGCACGCAGCACGTTGGTGTTCAAGCCGCCGCACAGGCCCTTGTCGGCGGTGACGACGATGAAGCCGGTCACCTTGGACGTGGCGCCCTGGCGCATGTAGGCGCTCTTGTACTCGGGGTTGGCCAGCGACAGGTTGGCCGTGATGTTGCGGATCTTGTCGGCATAAGGCCGGGCCGCACGCATGCGGTCCTGCGCCTTGCGCATCTTCGAGGCCGAGACCATTTCCATGGCCTTGGTGATCTTCTTGGTGTTCTCGAAGCTCTTGATCTTGCCGCGTATCTCTTTACCGACTGCCATGGCAGTGCTCCTTGTGGCTGTCGGTGATCAGGCGAACGACTTCTTGAACGCGGTGCACGCGGCAGTCAGCTCTTCCTCGGCCGCCTTGTCCATGGCCTTGTCCTTCTCCAGCTTGGCCAGCAGGGCAGCATGGCTGCTCTTGAGGTGCTGGTGCAGACCGTGCTCGAAGGCCAGGATCTTCTTGACCTCGATCGTGTCCATGAAACCCTTGTTGACCGCGAACAGCGTCGCCGCCATCAGGCTGATCGGCTGCGGCGAGTACTGCGCCTGCTTGAGCAGCTCGGTCACGCGGGCACCGCGGTCCAGCTGCTTGCGGGTGGCTTCGTCCAGGTCGGAGGCGAACTGCGCGAACGCAGCCAGCTCGCGGTACTGCGCCAGGTCGGTACGGATACCGCCGGCCAGGCCCTTGATCAGCTTGGTCTGCGCCGCGCCACCGACCCGCGACACCGAGATGCCGGCGTTGATGGCGGGGCGGATGCCGGCGTTGAAGAGGCTGGTCTCCAGGAAGATCTGGCCGTCGGTGATCGAGAT
>JANOAQ010000304.1:0-2038 GCA_031411195.1 Burkholderiaceae bacterium
GCTGGAACGAGGCCCGCGGCCACCACGACCACGGGCCGATCGACTGGGCCGAGTTCTGGCGGGTGATCGGCGGCGACGGCCCGCAGAACCGCGAGCGGCTGGCAGCCCGCGTGCAGGCCTGGGAGGACGGCGCCTGGGTGCGCGAGGCGGCGCTCGCGCATGCCGCCCGGCAGCAGGCCCGCGAACCTGCCGGCGCGGTGCCCGAGGCCCAGCCGGCATGAGGCACCACCCACCGCCGCGCGCGCTGTCGCCCCGCCCCACCGAGGAGCCCCGATGAACGCACCCGCCGAATGGCCGCTGTGGGAGGTGTTCGTGCGCACCAAGGCCGGCCTGGACCACAAGCACTGCGGCAGCCTGCATGCGGCCGACGCCAAGCTGGCCATCCAGTTGGCGCGTGATGTCTACACCCGGCGCCAAGAGGGTTGCAGCGTGTGGGTGGTGCGCTCCGACCAGATCGTGGCCAGCGATCCGGCCGACAAGGCCATGTACTTCGATCCGGCCGAAGACAAGGTGTACCGCCATCCCACCTTCTTCAAGCTGCCGCCCGAAGTCGACCACATGTGAGGGTGATGACCATGCAAGCTTCTATCCGACTGCAAGACAACCAGCAAGACAACGCCAGCCAGCGCTACCTGCTGCGCCTGGCCGACACCTGCTTGATCCTGGGCCAGCGCCTGGGCGAGTGGTGTGGCCATGCACCGGTGCTGGAAGAGGACATAGCGCTGACCAACATTGCGCTGGACCTGGTGGGCCAGGCCCGTGCGCTGCTGACCCACGCCGGCAGCGGCGATGGGTTTGACGAAGACCAAATGGCGTTTCTGCGCGACGAGCGTGATTACTTGAACCCCACGCTGGTGGAGTTGCCGGTGGGGGATTTTGCTTTCACCGTGCTGCGCAATCTGATGGTGGCCACCTGGCTGAAGCTGATGTGGCGCGCGCTGGCTGGTTCCAGCGATGCCGAGCTGGCGGCCATTGCCGGCAAGGCGGTGAAAGAGGCCAGCTATCACCAACAGCATGCCGCCGACTGGGTGGTGCGGCTGGGCGACGGCACAGCCGAATCACGCCGCCGCTGCGAGGCCGCGCTGGCCGCGCTGTGGCGCTACACGCCGGAGCTGTTCGAGGACGATGCGGTGGACGCGGCGGCGCTGGCCAGCGGCCTGGGCCCGGCCTGGTCCAGCTTGCAAGCGCCCTGGCGCGCCGAGATGGCCCAGGTGCTGGCCGAGGCCAGCCTGGCCGTGCCGGCCGAGTCCGCCTTCCGCAGCACCGGCAAGCGCGGCGTGCACAGCGAGCACATGGGTTTCATGCTGGCCGAGATGCAGCATTTGCAGCGCGCCTACCCCGGGGGCGCGTGGTGAGCTTGGCGCTGCAGCAGCCTGACCGCATCGCCCAGGCTTGGGCGGTGCTGGACACGGTACTCGACCCGGAAGTGCCGGCCTTGTCGGTGCGTGACCTGGGCATCGTGCGCGACGTGATTTCGCAGGACGACGGCCTGGAGATCGTGCTGACGCCCACTTACTCGGGCTGCCCCGCCACCGAGGTGATCGAGCAGGATTGCCTGGCCGCAATCACTGCCGCCGGCTTGGGCCCGGCCCGCGTCACGCTGCGCCGTGCACCGGCCTGGACGACAGACTGGATCAGCCCGGCCGGCCGCCACAAGCTGCTGGCTTACGGCATCGCACCGCCCGGGCCGGCGGACAACACCTTGGGTGTACCGATGCGCATCGTGCGCCGCCGTGCCGGGCCGGCTATTGCCTGCCCACGCTGCGCCAGCACGGCCACCGAGCAGTTGTCGGCCTTCGGCGCCACCGCCTGCAAATCGCTGTACCGCTGCCTGGCCTGCCGTGAGCCGTTTGAGCACTTCAAGCCGATATGACACCCCCCCCGAAGCGGCCTTCGGCCGCCTCCCCCCAGGGGGCGACGCCAGCGGCCCGGCAAAGCCGGTTCTGCGGCGTCCGCGTGGCTGCGGCGGCTGTTGTCGGCGCCGTAGAGCTTTGATCAACTGACGAGAACGCCGATGTCGCAAGCTCTGTTCCATCCG
>JANOAQ010000305.1:0-1655 GCA_031411195.1 Burkholderiaceae bacterium
GGGCCTTCACAACCCACACCGGGCCGGCCAGCTTCTGCGCGGCTTCCACCGCCTCTTGCACCGTGAACGCAGCAACGCCCCGCGGCACCGGAACGCCAAACTGGCGCAGGATCTCTTTACCCTGGTATTCGTGGATTTTCAAAGTGGGCTCCTCAATGGATGGCGGGGGGAAGTGTCGAATGTTTGGCTGACCGCAAACTGATCGAGCCAGTGGGGTCAGGGGGCGGGTTCAGGCGGCAGGCGCAGCGGCCTGCAGCCCATTGTCGAAATGGGCGCGCATCAGGCGCGTGGCTGCGGCGCCGTCGCGTTGGGCGATGGCCGCCATCACCGCGCGGTGCTCGGCCAGCGATTCGGCCAGCCGGCCCTGCTTGAACAGCGACAAGTGGCGGTTGAGCTTCATCACCTTGCGCAGGTCTTGCACGATCTGGGCGCTCCAGCGGTTTCCGGCCAGTTCAAGCAGACGAAGGTGAAACTGCTCGTTGGTGTCGAAAAACGCATCGCGCTCGCCCACTTGCCGCTCCAGCAGGTCGTGCAGGGCCTGCAAGTCCGCGATCTGGGCATCGCTGCCCAGGGCGGCCACATGGCCGGCAGCGTCGCTTTCCAGCAAGGCCATCAGGTGGTAGACCTGCGCCACATCCACTGGCGACATTTCGGTCACGTAAGCGCCGCGCCTTACCTTCATCGTGATCAGGCCTTCGACCGCCAGTACCTTCAGCGCCTCGCGCAGGGGGGTGCGGCTGATGCCGTACTCGGCCGAAATCTTGAGTTCGTCGATCCAGGCGCCCGGCTCCAGTTCGCGGTTGAAGATCTGCTGGCGCAGGCGCTCGGCCACCTCCTGGTACAAGGCGCGGGGCGTCAGCGGGCGGCTGGAAGCGGCCGTGGAGAGGGTGGGCAAGGGCGCGGGCAAAGCGTCAGGCTCATGCAGGATTTGAATTCATAATTATGCATCATGTATCATGACCGGACTTTGTCGGGCTGAACCGCAGCCTGTCCGGCCCAGTGCCAGCGCACCATCAAGCAATGGTGCCGACGGTTCGTCACGAGTTCGCCACGAGGATTTCCACCATGTCCAGCCCACCCGAATTCAAGCCCGCCACCCTCGAGCAATGGGCCAAGGCCGCGGCCAAATCGGCGCCCGGTGGTGATGTGGCCGCGCTGAACTGGACCACGCCCGAAGGACTGGTGGTCAAGCCGCTGTACACCGCCGCCGATGTGGCGGGCCTGCCCCACGCCGACACACTGCCCGGCTTCGAGCCCTTCATCCGCGGCCCGCAGGCCACGATGTATGCGGTGCGGCCGTGGACCATCCGCCAGTACGCCGGCTTCTCTACCGCCGAAGAAAGCAATGCCTTCTACCGCAAGGCGCTGGCCGCCGGCGGGCAGGGCGTGAGCGTGGCCTTCGACCTGGCCACCCACCGCGGCTACGACAGCGACCACCCGCGCGTGACGGGTGACGTGGGCAAGGCCGGCGTGGCCATCGATTCAGTCGAGGACATGAAGGTGCTGTTCGACCAGATCCCGCTCGACAAGGTGAGCGTGAGCATGACCATGAACGGCGCCGTGCTGCCGGAGCTGGCGGGCTACGTGGTGGCGGCCGAAGAGCAGGGCGTGGCGCAAGACAAGTTGAGCGGCACCATCCAGAACGACATCCTCAA
>JANOAQ010000306.1:0-5572 GCA_031411195.1 Burkholderiaceae bacterium
GATCGGCCACATGGGCGCGAAACCACAGGTCAAGCGCCGCTTCGTCCAGGCGCTGGTTGTCGCGCACCGCGCCGATCGAGGGTTGGCTGGGGTCGGGCAAGGGGGTGCTCATGAGCGGTCTCTCGCCAGGGCCGGCTGAGGCCGCTGGGCAGGTACGGGGGTGGCGTGTGGTGGCGTGTGGTGGCGTGCGGTGGCCACTGTACGGGCCGGCCGCAGCGAGCCACTGTCATGCAGACGACTCGACCAGACGGCAGCGCGCACTAGAGTGGCCAACCATGCGCCCGACACCCCTGCTGTTCACCCCCACCACCCTGCGCGGCCTGCACCTGAAAAACCGCATCGTGGTGGCGCCGATGCACCAGTACGCTGCGGTCAAGGGTTTGCCCACCGATTGGCACCTGATGAACGCCGGGCGCTACGCGGCGGGCGGCGCGGGGCTGTTCTTCGTCGAATCCACCAAGATCGAGCGGCGTGGCTGCGGCACCGTGGGTGACCTGGGCCTGTGGGACGACGCCTTCATCGCGCCCATGAAGCGCATCGTCGATTTCACCCGGGCTTGCGGTGCGGCTGTCGGCATCCAGCTGGGCCACTCGGGCCGCAAGGCACGCGTGGGCCGGCCGTGGGAAGGCGGCCGGGCACTGGAGCGCAGCGCCGACATCGACGATGTGGACGATTGGGACGATTGGGAACTGGTGGCCCCCAGCGCCATCGCGCCCGATGCGCGCACGCCGGTGCCCCGCGCGCTGCGCAAGCCCGAGATCCGCCAACTGGCCGAAGACTGGGGCCGCGCCACTGCCCGAGCGCATGCCGCCGGTTTTGATGCGGTCGAACTGCACGGCGCGCATGGCTTCCTGATCCACCAGTTTCTCAGCCCGCAGGCCAACCAGCGCACCGATGGATACGGCGGCACCCTGGCCAACCGCATGCGCTTTGCCATCGAAGTGACCGAAGCTGCGCGCGCCCAGTGGCCGCAGCACAAGCCGCTGTTCATGCGCCTGTCGGTGGACGACGGTGCGGGCTGGGACCCGGCCAGCAGCGTGGCCCTGGCCCAGGTGCTCAAGACCAAGGGCGTCGATGTGATCGACTGCTCGGGCGGGGGCATGTCGGCCGGCGCGGTGCCGGGTGCACCGGTGGGCTACGGCTACCAGGTGCCGTATGCCGAACGGCTGAAACGCGAGGCCGACATCGCCACCATGGCGGTGGGCCTGATCGTGCATGCAGAGCAGGCCGAGGCCATCTTGCAGCAGGGCCAGGCCGACCTGATCGCCCTGGCGCGCGAGCTGATCTACAACCCCCACTGGCCGATGGATGCGGCGCAGAAGTTCGGCCTGGACCCCGACTTCACCAGCGTGCCGCCGCCCATGGCCTACTGGCTGGAGCGCCGGCGCGTCACCGCCAAGGGCGTGAAGCCCTCCACCTACGGCGGCGCCTGGCCGCCGGCTGCTTGAAGCGAGGCACCACCATGCACACGCAATTGCGCGAAGTGGCCACCGGCCTGCGCTTTCCCGAAGGGCCGATCGCCCTGCCCGATGGCGCGGTGCTGTTGGTCGAGATCGAGCGCCAGACCCTCACCCGCGTGGGCGTCGATGGCCGCGTCGAACGCCTGGTGCACCTGGGCGGCGGCCCCAACGGCGCGGCCATCGGGCCGGGAGGCAAGGTCTACATCTGCAACAACGGCGGCTTCTCCTGGCATGAAAGTGCCCGCCACGGCCTGCACCCGGTGGGCACGCCCGACAGCTACACCGGCGGCTGGATCGAAACCGTCGACCTGACCACCGGGCGCGTCGAACGCCTGTACGAAGCCAGCGATGCCGGGCGCCTGAACGGCCCGAACGACCTGGTCTTCGACCGACACGGCGGGTTCTGGTTCACCGACCACGGCAAGACCCGCGCACGCGACATCGACCGTGGCAGCGTCTGCTACGCCAAGGCCGACGGCTCGCTGATCAAGGAGGTGATCTTTCCGCTGTGGTCGCCCAACGGCATCGGCCTGTCGCCCGACGAACGCACGCTGTACGTGGCCGAAACCTTCAGCGGCCGGGTGTGGGCCTTCGACCTGAGCGCGCCGGGCGAGGTGACCAAGCTGCGCTGGCCGGCGTCGCCCAATGGCGGCCGCCTGGTGATGGGCCTGCCGGCCAACGTGGCGCTCGATTCCCTGGCCATCGACAGCGCTGGCCACATTTGCGTGGCCACCTTGATGACCGGCGGCATCACCGTGCTGGCACCCGATGGCAGCAGCAGCCAGCACGTGCCCCTGCCCGATGCACTGACCACCAACATCTGCTTCGGCGGCCCGCAACTGCAGACGGCCTTCGTCACCTTGTCGGCCACTGGCAAGCTGGTGGCCTTGCCCTGGGAACGGCCGGGGCTGGCGTTGAACTTCCTCAACCGCTGAAGCGGCCTACAAGCGGCCTAGGCCAGTCGCCCGGCCGGCAGCGCCTGCGGCAGGCGATCAAACCGGCGCCAGAACCACCCCAGCAGGCCAGCCGTCAGCAGCAGCACCCCCAGTGCCCAGGGCAGCAGCGCTTCAGGCTTGGCGTTCAGCAGCGTCCATGAGAGCCCACCGAACAGGGTGGCCAGCAGCGTGATCACCAAGCCCGCTGCCGGCGTCGTGGCGCCTTGGCGCGAAACGTCACGCCAAAGCCAGACGCTCATGGGCAGCACGGTGGCCACGAAGGCGGCCGTGATCAGGCCCTGGCCCGCCCAGACCATGGCCGCCAGCGCCGGCAGCACCACGGCCCAGACCCACAGGCAGTGCCGCATCAGGCCCCAGGCGATGGCGCGGTTCAGAGCCGCGCCTTGCGGCATGCCCGGCAGCAGCATCAATAAGGCCTGTTCACGGCGCGACTGCCACACCGCCCCGGGCAGACTGGTCACGGCGCTGAGCGCCATGGTGGCCAGCCCGATGCCGATGCCCACGCGGCCGCCCTGCAGCAATGTCAGCGTGTCCAGGCCGGTCAGGCGGGTAGTCAGCCACAGGCAAAAGGCCACCACCACCTGCACCAACAGGCCGGTGCTGATCTGCCGCACCCAGTGCTGGGTGCCGTACAACACGATGTCGGCGCGCGCCATCACGCTGCGCCGGCTGCTTGATGCGTGGCGGCAAACCTGGGCCAGCCAGGCATTGGCCAGCCGCTGCCAGGGCAGGCTCAGCCATTCGCCCCAGCGGCCATACGCCGCCAGCCCCGGGCGCTGTCCCGCAACGCTGGCTTCGGTGACTTGTCGATAGCGCTCCCGCTCGGCGTAGTCACGGGCGTGGCGGGCATCGCCTTTGCCGAACAGGCCGGGCAGCAGCAGCGCCTGCAGTGCCAGCAAGGCCAGCGTCACCAGCAGCGGCTGCGCCAACCAGTGCTGCTGCAGCCACGCCCAACTGCCGAACACCAGATGGCGCCAGGCCGCCACACCCAGGAACGAAGGCCCCACGCACAGCGGAATCCACACCCACCACCAGCGGATGGCCAGGGCCAGCGTGGTCAGCAGCGTGCCCGTACCGACTGCAAGCGCCAAGCCCACGCGCAGGCCATTGCCCATCAACTGTGCGCCGACCAGCGCCGCCACCAAGCCTGACAGCACGACCAGCGCCAGCCACAGGCCCAGTGCGGTGATGCGCAGGGCGCGTGGATGGCCGGGCACGGCGTGCGCTGCGTGCGGGTGATCGAGCCGCAGCAGCCCACCGATTTGCACCGCCCAGACCACCGTCAGCCCGAGCACCGCACACAGGCCCGCTGACGCCGCAGCCTTCGCTGGCGGCATCCACACCAGCGCCGCCACCGCAGGCCCGCCCAGCACCAGTGCCATCAGGCTGCCGTACAGGCGCAATGCCCACAGGCTGCTGCTGTTACGGCGCCATTGCCAGGGGGCCAGCAGCATGCGCTTGGCCTGGCTTGCGGTCGAAGCGTTCATGTGAGTTCCATGAACAGGTCTTCCAGCGTCACCACGTCGCCCGGTGCACCCGCCGGCAACTGCGCACCGGCAGGCAAGCGCGCCAGCACGCGCTCACGGCCGGCGGCCAGTGGCGTGCGCTTGAGTGCCGTGGCACCCAGGCGCTGCAGCAGTGCCTGCACCTCGGTCGTCGTGCCCGACAGCAGGCGCACCTCGTCCAGCAGTTCGTCCAGGGGCGCCTGCAGCGAAATGCGCCCCTGGCTCATGAAGGCCATGTGGAAGGCCACCCGCTCCAGGTCGGACAGGATGTGGGTGGAGAACACCACCGTGGTGCCGCGCTCGATCACCTGCTCGACCAGCTCACGCAGGAAGTCACGCCGCCCCGCCGGATCGAGGCTGGCCACCGGCTCGTCCAGCACCAGCAGGTCAGGGTCATGGGCCAGCGCCCGGATGATCGACAGGCGCTGCTGCTGCCCGCCGCTGAGCTTGCCGATGCGCTTGTGTTGATCGATGTCCCAGCGCGACATCAAGCCGTCCACCTTGGCCGCGTTCCAGCGCGGGTAGAAGCTCTTGAAGTAGTCCAACAACTGCGCGGGCGTGAAGCTGTTGAACAGGTCAGACTGCTGCGGCACGTAGCCGATGCGTGCGCGCGCCGTGTCGTCCAGCGCGGTGGCCGTTTGCCCAAACACTTGAACGGTGCCCGCCTGTGTTTCGCGCAAGCCGAGCAAGGCTTCCAGCAAGGTGGTCTTTCCAGCGCCATTGCGGCCCAGCAAGCCCACCACCTGGCCCGGCAGCACCTGCCAGTCCAGGCCACGCAAGACAGAAGCGCCATCGCGGTAGGCCAGGCCCACACCCGCCAGTTGAACGGTGGGCGTGGTGGTCGCCAACAGGTGTGCATTCATCGTGGTTCGTCCTCGTCCAGGATGTCTTCGAAAAGTTTCAAGGCGGTCTGCTTGGGCAAGTGCAGTTGCCGCGCCTGCGCTGCTGCGCGCACCAGCACCGGGCGCAGCAGTTCGATGCGCGAGGCCGCCGGCTGGGCGCGCTGGTGCTGCGGCGCCACCCGCATGGCCAGCCCGCGCCGCCGCTCCAGCAAGCCCTCGGCCTCGAGCAGGCTGTAGGCCTTGGAGATGGTCATGGGGTGCACGGCCAGCTGCTGTGCCAGCTCGCGCACCGACGGGATCTCATCCCCGGCGCGGATCTGACCGCTGGCCACCCGGCGGCGCACATGCTCGACCAGTTGCCGGTAGATCGGCTCGGCCGACCCGGTCTGGATGCTGAAGGCGAAGTCGTCGTTCATGGGTGTCTTTGTGTACCACTACTATAGTACACCTAGACAGTCCAGCGAGCGCTAGAACGACGGAAAGCGGATCGCACCCTGCGCGGGCAACTTGTACATGCACGCGACAAACAAGGGGCTGACAAGCCAGCCCTCCAGCCAGGCCCGTAACGACGGCAGGTTCTGCGCTGCAAACCATCCCGGGTCGACCGAGGCGAACTGGCGGACGAAGGGCATCACTGCCAAGTCGGTGGCGCAGGGCGTTGCGCCGCCCAGGAAGGGCGCGCCTTGCAGCCGGGCCTCCAGTGGTTGCAGCAATTCATTCAGCGCCACATCACGATGTTCATCTGGCGTGAGGGACCCATTTGCGTAGCGCTGGGGGTACTTCCAGCGGTCCAGATGGCGCTTGAAGTC
>JANOAQ010000307.1:0-7822 GCA_031411195.1 Burkholderiaceae bacterium
AGCACGCCACGCCGCCGTGCACAAGACCGACATCGAAGTGCGCGATCTGTACGCGCTGTATCCCGACTACCTGGTGGACGTGGCCGCCGAGCAAGCCGCCCTGGCCGGCGTGCAGTTGCTGGTGTGGCTGCATCCCATCCATTGGTACGGCATGCCGCCGTTGATGAAGTTGTGGCTGGACGAGGTCTTTGCCTACGGATGGGCCTACGGGCCGGGTGGCCACGCCCTGGCCGGCATGGACCTGTGGCTGGCCACGTCCACCGGCGGGCCAGACACCTCGTACCGCAGCGATGGCTACAACCGCTACTTCTTCGATGCCTTCTTGCCGCCCTACGAGCAGACGGCCGCGCTGGCGGGCATGCGCTTCCTGCCACCGCTGGTGCTGCACGGCGCCCACCGCGCCAGCGCGGCCGAGCTGGCCGCCCACAGCACCCTGTTTGCCGAGTGCCTGGCCAGCTACCCCGACTGGCACGAGCTGGCCGACTTGCCCGCCTGCGAGCCCTGCCCCGTGCCGGCCGACGCCCGCCCTGCAGACTGAGAAACGGCCCGACCATGGAACACGGCAACTGGATTTCAACCAGCCTGATCTACCTGGCCGCCGCAGTGCTGGCGGTACCGCTGGCGCGGCTGCTGGGCCTGGGCGCCATCATCGGTTACCTGGGTGCGGGCATCGTCATCGGGCCCTGGGGCCTGCGCCTGGTCAGTGACCCGGCGGCCATGCTGCACTTTGCGGAGTTCGGCGTGGTGCTGATGCTTTTTCTCGTGGGCCTGGAGCTGGAGCCACGCCGCCTGTGGGCCATGCGCCGGCCCATCTTTGGCGGCGGCAGCATTCAGCTGCTGGGTTCCACGGCGCTGATGGTGGGCGTGGGCCTGGTCGCCGGGGTGGACTGGCGCCTGGCCCTGGTGGCCGGGCTGGGCCTGGCCATGTCATCCACCGCCATCGGCCTGGGCGCCCTGGCCGAACGCAACCTGATGGGCACCCGCTCTGGACAAAGCGTGCTGTCGGTGGCCTTGCTGCAGGACATTGCGGCCATTCCCATCCTGGCCATCGTGCCGCTGCTGGCGGTGGGCATCGTGGCCGGTGATGTGTCTGGTGCGGCTGGTGCCGCTGGTGCCGCTGGTGCGGCTGGCGGCGGCTGGCTGGCCGCCGGCAAGGCCTTCGGCGTGATCGCGGCCATCATCCTGGGCGGGCGGCTGCTGCTGCGCCCGGCCTTGCGCTGGATCGCCCGCAGCGATACGCCCGAGATCTTCACCGCGGCGGCCCTGCTGCTGGTGGTGGCCACCGCCGCGCTGATGCAGAGCGTGGGCCTGTCCATGGCGCTGGGTGCATTTCTGGCCGGCGTGCTGTTGGCCGAGAGCGAATACCGCCGCGAGCTGGAAACCGACCTCGAGCCTTTCAAAGGCCTGCTGCTGGGCTTGTTCTTCATCGCCGTGGGCATGAGCATCGACTTTGCCGTTCTGCTGGCCCACCCGGTGCTGATGGCCGCTGTCGTGCTGGGCTTCCTGCTGTTGAAAGTGGCCGTGCTGGCCGGCTTGTCGCGCCTGGCCGACCTGCCGCTGCTGGAGCGCCCGGTCTACTTCATCCTGCTGGCCCAGGGTGGTGAGTTCGGCTTTGTCGTGTTCCAGACCGCCCGCCAGGCCGGCGTGGTGGATGCGCCCACCGCGTCGTTCCTGGTGGCGGCGGTGGCCATGTCGATGCTGCTCACGCCACTCTTGCTGCTGGTGGCCGACCGCTGGTGGGTGCCGCGCCTGGCGCGGCATGCGGCGCGCCGGGGCGCGCCCAAGCCGGCCGAGATCGACGAGCCCCAGAGTGCGCCGATCATCATTGCCGGCTTTGGCCGCTTCGGTCAGATCGTGGGGCGCCTGCTCCATGCCAGCGGCTTGTCGGCCACGGTGCTGGAACACGACGCCGAACAGGTCGATGCCGTCCGCCGATTCGGCTGGCAGGTGTTCTATGGCGATGCCACCCGGCTCGACCTGCTGCGCACCGCTGGCGCGGCCCGGGCCAAGGTGCTGGTGCTGGCGATCGACGACGTGACCCAAAGCCTGGCCGTGGCCGCCCTGGTGCGCGCGCACTTTCCGCAACTCACCGTGGTGGCGCGGGCGCGCAACGTCACGCACTACAGCGAGCTGCGCAAGCTGGGTGTCACCTTGATCGAGCGCGAATTGCTCGACTCATCCCTGATGGCCGGCCGGCGTGTGCTCGAGCAACTGGGCTGGCAGCCCCATGCGGCACGCAACCAGGCGCTGCGCTTTCGCCAGCACACCATCGACCTGCTCGAACAGATGGCACCCCACCTGGGCGACGAGCAAAAGCTGATTGCCGTGGCCAAGCAGGGCCGCCAGCAGTTGGAGTCGATGTGGGCGCAAGAGCGGGCACAGCAAACCGAACGCCGCAACCGCCAGGGCTGGCACGCTGACGATCAGGCGCCGCCGTGAAATCGGGCCGCGCCATGGCGCCGATGGCCCGCTGAGCGCCGGGGAACGGCTGGTTTGGGCTGCGGCGCATCAGGCGCGTGCGGCTTCAGACCAATTGACAGGCCTGTTCGAAAGACAGCCTCGGGTTGCGCGCAAACAGCTTGGCCGGGTCGCCCTGGCCCAGCGTGCAGATGAAGTTGGTCTTCACTGGCGTGCCGGCCCAGAACGCGGCATCCAGCTTGGCCGCATCAAAGCCGCTCATCGGCCCGCAATCCAGGCCCAGGGCCCGCGCGGCGATGATCAGGTAGCCGCCTTGCAGGCTGCTGTTGCGAAAGGCCGATTCCTGGATCGCCGCCGGCTTGCCGGCAAACCAGCTGCGGGCGTCGGCATGCGGAAACAGCAGGGACAGGTGCTCGTGGAATTGAAGGTCCATGCCCACGATCACCGTCACCGGCGCCTGCTCGATCTTGGCCACATTGCCGGCCGACACGCAGCCCAGCAGCCGTGCCTTGGCCTCGGCCGAACGCACGAACTGGAACCGCGCCGGGCAGCTGTTGGCCGCCGTGGGCCCGAACTTGAGCAGGTCGTACAGCGCACGCAAGGTGTCATCCTGTACCGGCGTGGGCAGGTAGCCGTTCTGGGTGCGGGCGTCGGTGAAGAGTTGGGCAGTGGTC
Organism: Burkholderiaceae bacterium; assembly: GCA_031411195.1. Lineage (GTDB taxonomy): Bacteria > Pseudomonadota > Gammaproteobacteria > Burkholderiales > Burkholderiaceae_C > Pseudaquabacterium. Next base: position 3,093 of record JANOAQ010000307.1, read on the forward strand.
AAGGACATGGGTGGGGATGGGCCGACGATGAAAGGGAGACAATTGTGGGATGTTCCAGCCATCCCAGCATGACGTGCGCCGCTTCTTCTGCGACACCTGGCGCAAGCAGCGCGAAGGCCTGCCACTGACCGCCATGGAGGCCATGGCCGCCGATTGGGTGATCGAGCATCCCGAGTACCACGCCGACCTGTCCGACGTGGACACGGCCATCGCCGCCAGCTACAGCGTGGAAGAAGGCCGCACCAACCCCTTCCTGCACCTGGCCATGCACCTGAGCATTGCCGAGCAGTGCAGCATCGACCAGCCCACCGGCATCCGCCAGGCCGTGGCCCTGCTGGCCGCACGCCGCAGTGCCCTGCACCCCGCCCACCACGAGGTGATGGAGTGCCTGGGCGACATGCTGTGGGCCAGCCAGCGCAGCGGCCTGCCGCCGGATGGGCAGGCCTACATCGACGCGGTGCGGCGGCGCGCCACGGTGTAGGCGCCAGCCACCGCAGGCGCCTTCAGGCCGGCGCGTAGCCCTCTTCTTGCAGCGCAGCCAAGAAGGCCTCGGCCGGCTGGGCCGAATCAATGCGCACCTGGTGCGTGGGCAGGTCGATCTGCACGGTGGCCTGGGCGTCCACCTTCTGCACCGCTTGCGTCACGGTGCGAACGCAGTGGCCGCAGGTCATGGTGGGCAGGGTCATCTCGATCATCGGGGTCTCCAGGATGCGCTGGCGCAAGTATTCGCGCCGGCTTAAGTCATAGCATGGGGTCATGGCCGACATTTGCAAGCTCTCCCTGCCCATCACGGGCATGACCTGCGCCAGTTGCGTGGCGCGGGTCGAAAAGGCCCTGGGCGCCGTGCCCGGTGTGCAGCGGGCCAGTGTCAATGGCGCCACCGAACGGGCGCTGCTGGAACTGGACGCAGCCACGGCAGCGGCCACCGCGATCGCCGTGCAGGCCGCCGTGCTGAAGGCCGGCTACGGCCTGCCCGACGAGACCCGCGATCTGCGCATCGACGGCATGACCTGCGCCAGTTGCGTGGGCCGGGTCGAGAAGGCGCTGAACCGCCTGCCTGGCGTTCTGGAGGCCAGTGTCAATCTGGCCACCAACACCGCCCGCGTGCGCCGCCTGGTCGGCAGTGCCGACGATGCTGCGCTGCTGCAATCTGTCATCCAGGCCGGCTACGGCGCCACGCTGGTGGATGCGGGCAGCCCCGCACGCGCCGCGCCCAAGGGCGATGCCGGCTGGCGCGTGGCCGTGGCGGCGGCCTTGTCGGCACCGCTGGTGCTGCCCATGGCGGGCGACCTGATCGGCCGGCACTGGATGTTGCCGGCGCTGTGGCAGTGGCTTCTGGCCACACCGGTGCTCTTCTACTTCGGGGCGCGCTTCTTCGTTGCAGGCTGGAAGGCTGTGCGCAATGGTGCGGGCAACATGGATCTTCTGGTGGCCACCGGCACCAGCGCGGCCTATGGGCTGAGCCTCTACCTGTGGCGCCAAGACCCGGACAGCATGCCGCATCTGTACTTCGAAAGTGCGGCAGTGGTCATCACCCTGGTGCTGTTCGGCAAGTGGCTCGAAGCCCGTGCCAAGCGCCGCACCCTGGTGGCCCTGGACGGCCTGCGCGCCCTGCGGCCCGACATCGCCCGCGTGCGCCGCCAGGGTGGCGAGGCCAGCGTGCCCCTGGCCGAAGTGGTGCCGGGCGACGAGGTGCTGGTGCGCCCCGGTGAGCGCCTGCCCACCGATGGCGTGGTGATCGAAGGCCGCAGCCACCTGGATGAATCGCTGCTGACCGGTGAAAGCCTGCCCGTGGCCCGCGGCCCGGGCGAGCGCGTGACCGGCGGCGCCATCAATGGCGAAGGCCTGCTGGTGGTGCGCACCACGGCGGTGGGCGCGGCCAGCATGCTGTCGCAGATCGTGCAGATGGTTGAATCGGCCCAGGCCCGCAAGGCGCCCATCCAGCAGACGGTCGACAAGGTATCGGCCATCTTCGTGCCGGCGGTCTTTGGTGCGGCCGCCCTCACCTTGCTGGGCTGGGGCCTGGCGCGCGGCGACTGGGCTGCGGCCTTGATCCACGCGGTGTCGGTGCTGGTCATCGCCTGCCCCTGCGCCCTGGGCCTGGCCACACCCGCCACGCTGATGGTGGGCACCGGCCTGGCCGCCCGGCGCGGCATCCTGGTGCGCGATGCCCAGGCGCTGGAGCTGATGCGTGCGGTGCAGGTGGTGGCCTTCGACAAGACCGGCACCCTCACCGAAGGCAAGCCCACCCTGGTGGACGCCACCGCCAGCACCGCCTTGCCCGGCGGCCGGGCCGAGTTGCTGGCCCTGGCCGCCGCACTGCAGGCGGCCAGCGAGCACCCGCTGGCGCGTGCCGTGGTTCAGGCTGCCGCAACTGAAGGCATCGCGCCGCCCAAGGCCGACACGCCACGTGCCGTGGCCGGGCGGGGCATTGAAGGCGGCGTGCTGGGCCGCCAGCTCAAGCTGGGCAGCAGCGTGTGGATGGCCGAGCTGGGCGTCGCTGATGCGGCGCTGCAAGCCCAGGCCCAGGCCTGGGCCGCGCAAGGCCGCAGCGTGGCATGGCTGGCCGAGGTGCCGGCCGATGCACCACCGGTTGCGCTGGGTCTGCTGGCCTTTGGCGACCATGCCAAACCCGGTGCCGCCGCCGCCGTGGCCGCGCTGCAGTGCGAAGGCCTGCGCGTTGTGCTGCTCAGTGGCGACAACCGGGGCGCCGCCGAGGCGCTGGCGCGTGAGGTGGGCATCACCGAAGTGCGTGCCGAGGTGCTGCCCGCCGACAAGGCCCGCGTGGTGCAGCAACTGCGCGATGGCCTGCCGGCCGGTGCCCGCGTGGCCATGGTGGGCGATGGCGTGAACGACGCACCCGCCCTGGCCGCCGCCGATGTGGGCCTGGCCATGACCCACGCCGACGGCGGCGGCACCGATGTGGCCATGCAGACCGCTGGCCTGACCTTGCTGCGGGGTGACCCGATGCTGGTGGCAGAGGCATTGCAGCTCTCGCGCGCCATCACCCGGCGCATCCACCAGAACCTGTTCTGGGCCTTCGCCTACAACGTGGTGGGCATCCCGCTGGCCGCTTTGGGCCTGCTCAGCCCGGTGGTGGCAGGTGCGGCGATGGCGCTGTCGTCGGTCAGCGTGATCAGCAACGCGTTGTTGCTGGGGCGCTTCAAGCCCCGGGTGTGACCCAGCGGCGCCCAGAGGCCGCCTCAGCCGCGCCGGGCCAGCACCTCCTCGCCCGCCCACAACGCGTTCAGGAAGGGGAAGTTCCAGCGCTCGGGCGGTTCACGGTCGACGATGCGGTCGTCGGTGCCGCCGGCCAAGTCCAGCACCACCGGCGAGATGGGCTGGCGCTTGTCGATGGCGAAGAACACCCGCACGATGGGCGAGGTGAGCACCTGGGCGTTCTGCTCCATCACCACGGCCAGCCGGCCAGACGCCAGGCGCACCAGCGAGCCGTTCGGGTAGATGCCCAGGCTGCGCACGAAGTGCCGGAACACCGCCTCATCGAAGTGCCCTTTCCAGGACGCCATGCGCGACAGCGACTGCGCGGGGTCCCAGCCCACCTTGTAGGGCCGGTTCGAGGTGATGGCGTCGTACACATCGCACACCGCACCCATGCGGGCCAGCATGCTCAGCTTGTCGCCGCCCAAGGCGTGCGGGTAGCCACGGCCGTCCATGCGCTCGTGGTGGTGCAGGCACACGTCCATGGCCGCTTCGCTGGCACCCTGGCCCTCCTGCAGCATGCGCCAGCCGCGCTCGGGATGGCTGCGAATGACCGCAAACTCTTCCTCGGTCAGCTTCGATGGCTTGTTCAGGATGTCCAGCGGCATCACCGCCTTGCCCAGGTCGTGCAGCAGGCCGGCCATGCCGGCTTCACGGCAGGCCGCATCGTCCAGGCCCATCTGGTGGCTCAGCGCCACCATCAACGCGCACACCGCCACCGAGTGCATGTACGAGTAGTCGTCGGTGGTCTTCAACCGCGACAGGCTGACCAGTGCACCGGGGTTGCGAAACACCGACTGGGTGATGTCGTCGACCAAGGGCATGCAGCGCTCGGCCTCCAGTGCCCGACCCAGGCGTGCCTCGGCAAACATCGACGTGACCGCCTCGCGCGACCGGGCACACAGCAAGCTGGCCTGGTGCAGTTCCTCGGCCATGGACACGCGTGCCGGGCGAGGCTTGGGGCATGGTGGCGGGGCCGAGGCCGCTGGCGCCGAAACCAGGATGACAACAGCCTGGGCCGCTGGTTCGGCCGCTGGTTCGGGCGTTGCTTCGGCCGCTAGGTCGGCGGCTGGGTCGGCAGCTGGCGGACCGTCGGCCAAGGGCGCCTCCACTGCCTCGTCGTGCGCAGATACGGCCGTGCTGACATCCAGTCCGCGGGCCGCATCGATCCAGCACGTGAGCACCGGGCTGTCCAGCAAGCGCTGGATGTCTGCCGGATCGGTCAATACGAAACGGGTTTTCCAGAACGGGTGGTCCAGCCACCGACCCACCAGGGCGTGCAGGAACATGCCCAGGCGGAGCTCGGTCACTGCAATTTGCTTGAGTTGGCCGTCGCGATCACCCATGGTCGTGCACGGGTATCGGCCAATGAACAACCGGCTTGAGTACCAAAAAACAAAAAACCGCTGCAATGGCAGCGGTTTCTTCGGGCACTGAGTCGGTCAGCGAAAGCGCGACTGCGGCACCACTTTCAGATCGCCCGGCAGCGAAGCCAGGTAGGTCGCCACCTG
>JANOAQ010000308.1:0-7021 GCA_031411195.1 Burkholderiaceae bacterium
CGGCGCCGCGCCAGCCGGGGCGGCCAATGCCACCGGGCTCGGGCGAGGGCGCGGCGGCGATCGCCAGGCCCTTGACCTTGGCCTTGGCCTGCCAGGTGCGTGGGGCATCCAGCGGTCCATCCCATCGGGCTTGCAGCAGACCCACCGTGCCCTCGGGGTTGAGCTGGCGCAGCAGGGCCCGCAGGCTGCGGCCGATGGGCAGGCGCTCGCCCACATCGGCCAGCAAGGCCAGGTCGAGCCGGTCGGCGCTGAATTCGCCGCCGGTGTTGGCGGCAGCCGGTTCAGCGGCGTGGTGCCACAGCAAGGCCATCTGGCTGGGTGCCCACGTGGTGCCTTCTGCGGTGGTGAAGGCCAGCCGGTCGATGGCCAGGCGCAGGCCGCTGGCCAGGCGTTCTGCGCTGAAGCGGCCTTCCAGCGTGGTCATGGCCACGGGGGCCAGGCCAGCGCCCAGTTGCACCGACACATTGCGCAGCGCTGCGTCCAGCGTCAGCGCCTGGGGCTGGCCCTGGTCAAAGTCCACCCAGGCGCGCAGGGCCGCCTGGCCTTGCTGCACCGCCACGGGCAGGTCGACATGGCGGCGCAGTTGCGACACGTCGGCGCGCGGCAGGCTGGCGTGCACGGTGCCCTTCCAATGCTGCCAATCGCCAGCACGTGAGAGCAGCGCACCACGGGCCTGCCCGACGATGGCGAAACGCTCGCCCCATTCGGTGGGCGGAGTGGCGTCCAGACGCAACTCGTGGCGGCGGCCGCGGTTGCGCACCAGCAACTGCACATCGGCCAGTTGCAGCGCCGGTGCTGCCCGCAACTCGTCCACCCAGCGCAGGGTGCCGTTGCGGATCACGAACTCATGCTGCTCGAAAAACCAGTCGGCCGCAGCCGTGCCGTCCACCGCGCCCGCACTGTCGGCCTCCACGTCCAGGCCGCCAACCAGCCAGCGGCCGGCGATATCGCGCCGCACCTCCAGCCGTGCGCCGTCGACCAGCAACTGATCGAAGCGCAGGCGCAGGGCCAGCAGGCTGGGCACCGACACGGCCGCCGACACCTGCGGCAGGCGCAGCGCCTCGCGTCCACGGGCATCGCGCAGCACCACATCGCGCAAGGTGAAGGCCGGCACCCAACCGGTGCTGTGCACGGTGATCTGGCCGATCTGCACGGGATGCCCCAGGGCCCGCGTGGCTTGGGCCTCGACGTGCGGACGCCATTCGTCCAGACGGGGCAGAATCAGCCAATGCAGCGCCAGCCAGGCCGAAATGCCCAGGGTCCAAGCCAGCAGCAAGAACCCCAGGGTGATGCGCCAGGCCCATCGCCCGGCCCGTCGCCATGACAGTTGCCCGCCGCGACCGGCGAGGCGGCGCACCGCAGCAGACAACGAAATGGGAGGCATGGATGAGGAGCAGTCGCCAGTGGCCAACGTGTGAAGTCAACCGGCGTTGGCCGGGCAACGTGGCCCCGGGTCGCGGGTCAATCTAGCACAGAGCCCCTCTGCAATCCCCCGGTTCCCGGCTTCACATGGCAGACACTTCCTCCACGTCCTCCGGCGCCCTGGCCGAGCACAGCCGCTTCGTGCAGCGCATTCGCCGGCGCTATGCCGCCGAGCTGTCGCAACTGCCGCCCGGCGTGCCCGACGCGGCCGCCATCACCGCCCTGGTGCATCGCCTGCAGGTCGATGGCCGCGCCCTGCCGTCGGCGCTGCGGGTGGCGCGCCAGCTGGTGCTCGAGCGTTTGGTGGTGCTGGACGTGGAACAAGCCGCGCCCTTGGAGCACATCACCCATGCGATGACCGCCCTGGCCGAGGCCACGCTCGACATCGCACTGGCGGCGGCCCGGGTCGAAGAAGACGCCCGCTGCGGCCCGCCGCTGGATGCGCAGGGCCGCGTGATCGATTTCTGGATCATCGGCATGGGCAAGCTGGGTGCGCGCGAGCTCAACGTCTCGTCCGACATCGACCTGATCTATGTCTACGAAGACGATGGCCAGACCCATGGTGCGGTCAAGCTCAGCGCGCACGAGTATTTTTCCAATGTGGCCAAGCGCCTGTACACGCTGATCGGCGACACCACCGACGACGGTTTCGTCTTTCGCGTCGATCTGGCCCTTCGGCCCAATGGCAACAGCGGCCCGCCGGTGGTCAGCCTGGGCATGCTGGAGGAGTACTTCCTGGTGCAGGGCCGCGAATGGGAGCGCTTTGCCTGGCTCAAGAGCCGGGTGGTGGCGCCGGCGGCCAGCGTGGCCAGCGGCCGAGCCCTGCCGCTGCGCAGCCTGGTCACTGCCTTCGTCTACCGGCGCTACCTCGACTACGGCATCTTTGAAGGCCTGCGCCAACTGCACCGCAAGATCCGTGAAGAAGCCCAGCGCCGCGCCGCCGGCCGGCCCGAGCGCGCCAACGACGTGAAGCTGTCGCGCGGCGGCATCCGCGAGATCGAGTTCATCGTGCAACTGCTGCTGGTGGTGCGGGGCGGCCAATACCCCGAGATCCGCACCCGCAGCACCCTGCGCAGCCTTCAGAAGCTGGCCGCGCGCGGGCTGATGAAGCCCGCAACGGCGGACAGGCTGGCGCAGGCCTATGTCTTCTTGCGCCAGGTGGAGCACCGCATCCAGTACCTGGACGACCAGCAGACCCACCTGCTGCCCACCAACGACGCCGACCTGGCCTGGATCGCGCAATCGCTGGGCCTGGCCGTGTGCCGACCCGAAGCGTGTGAATTGTTGGACCGCCTGCTCGAGATCCGCGAGCTGGTGGCCAACGAGTTCGATGCCTTGCTGCACGACGGCCAGACGCCGGCCAACAGTGGCGCGCGCAACGGCTGCAAGACCTGCGGCCCCGGCCCGCAACCCATCGACAGCGACACCCTGCTCGAGATGCTGCCCGCCGCGCTGGGTGCCCGGGTGGCACAGTGGCGCGAGCAGCCCCGGGTGCAGGCCCTGCGCGAAGAAGCCAAGCTGCGCCTGGGTCGCCTGGTGCAGCGCGCGGCCGCCTGCGTCGACGACGGCAACTGCACCGAAGCGGCCGCGCTGCGCTTCATCGACTGGCTCGAACCCCTGCTGCGCCGTGACAGCTACATGGCCTTGCTGGCCGAACGGCCCGAGGTGCTGCGCCGCCTGCTGCGCCTGCTGGGCCTGGCCCGCTGGCCGATGCATTACCTGATGCGCCACCCCGGCGTGATCGACGAGCTGGCCGACCCGCGCCTACTCAACGAGCGCTTTGATGCGGCCGAATACACCACCGAACTGGACGACCGCCACCGCGCCTGGCAGCGCGCCGGTGAAGACAACGAAGACGCCCTGCTCGACACCCTGCGCCATGCCCACCATGCCGAGGTGTTTCGCACCCTGGTGCGTGATGTCGAAGGCCTGATCACCGTCGAGCAGGTGGCCGACGACCTGTCGGCGCTTGCCGACGCCACGCTCGACTGCACCCTGCGCTGGGCCTGGCCACGCCTGCGCCAGCACCACCGCAGCGCGCCCAACTTCGCCGTCATCGCCTACGGCAAGCTGGGCGGCAAGGAGCTGGGCTACGGCAGTGACCTCGATGTCGTGTTCCTCTACGACGACGCCGACGAGCCCCCGCCCGACGGTAGCGACCGCGCCCAGGAGGTCTACGGCCACTTCGTGCGCAAGCTCATCACCTGGCTCACCCTTCGCACGGCGGCGGGCGAGCTGTTCGACATCGACACCGCACTGCGGCCCAACGGCAACTCGGGCCTGCTGGTCACGTCGATCAACAGCTTCGAGCGCTATCAGGTGGGCCGGGGCGGCAACACCGCCTGGACCTGGGAGCACCAGGCGCTGACGCGGGCACGCTTCTGCGCGGGCTCGCCTGCCTTGGCCCAGCGTTTCGACGCCGTGCGCCGCCAGGTGCTGGCCGCGCCGCGCGATGTTCAGGCCCTCAAACGCGAGGTGCTGGACATGCGGGGCAAGGTGCGCGCGGCGCGCCCCGTCAAGTCCGGCCGCTACGACGTCAAGCACAGCCCCGGCGGCATGATGGACGCCGAGTTTGCGGTGCAGTTTCTGGTGCTCAGCCAGGGCCAGACCCACCCGGCCCTGCTCGACAACGCCGGCAACATTGCCCTGCTGCAGCGCGCCGAGGCTGCGGGCCTGCTGCCCGCCGGCGTGGGCGAAGCAGCGGCCAACGCCTACCGCGAGCTGCGCCGCGCCCAGCACGGCGCGCGGCTGGACGAGCAGCCCACCCACTTCGAGCCCGAGACCCTGGGCATCGAGCGCGAGGCGGTGCTGGCCTTGTGGCGCGCAGTCTTCGGCTGAGCCCTGCGCCCGCCGGGGCTTGGCGCCGCCGGGGTGCCACGCCCTGGCTGGCGCTGTGCGCGCTGGCCACCGGTGGCGCGCTGCTGGCCTTCATCGGCGGCTGGGGACTGGCCTGGCGCTGGCAGCCTGAGCTGGCTGCCTCCCAGCCCTGGCGCGCCATCAGCGCAGCGTGGGTGCACCTGAGCGCGCTGCACCTGGGCGCCAACCTGGCGGGCACCTTGCTGGTGGCGGCCCTGGGCGTGGCGGCCGGTTGCGGGGGCCGGGCGGCGCTGGCCTGGGCCCTGGCCTGGCCACTGACCCACCTGGCCTTGCTGGCCCAACCCGCCCTGGCTTACTACGGCGGACTGTCGGGCGTGCTGCACGCGGCGGTGGCGGTGGCGGCCTGGCAGTTGCTGCGCGCCGAATATGGCCTGCGCCGCGCCATCGGCGGCGCCCTGTTGGCCGGCCTGCTGGTCAAGGTGCTGGGCGAATCACCCTGGGCCGGCCCGCTGCGGCAGGTGCCGGGCTGGAACATCCCCGTCGCCCCGCTGGCGCATGCCACCGGCCTGGCGGCCGGGCTGCTGTGCGCGCTGGCCGTTGGCGTGGGCGCCGACGCCGGACGACGCCCCGCAAGCAGACCGTAGCATCGGGCGATGCCTGATCGCCGAACCCATCTGGACGCCCTGGCCGTGTTGCTGCTGGTGGCGTGCTGCGCCCTGTGGGGCCTGAACCACGCCATCACCAAGCTCACCCTGGCCGATGTGCCGCCGCTGCTGCAGGCGGGGTTGCGCTCCCTGGGCGCGGCGGTGCTGGTGGCGCTGTGGGCCTGGTGGCGCGGGGTGTCGCTGTCGCTGCGCAACGGCACCCTGGTGGGCGGGCTGTGGGCGGGCACCACCTTTGCGCTGGAGTTCGGCTGCATCTTCACGGGTCTTCAGTTCACCGAGGCCTCGCGCATGATCGTCTTCATCTACCTGTCGCCCTTCGTGGTGGCGCTGGGCATGCCGCTGGTCTCGCGCAGCGAGCGCCCGCAGCCGCTTCAACTGCTGGGCCTGGCGGTGGCCTTCAGCGGGGTGTTCTGGGCCTTTGCGGAAGGTTTGACCACCCGCGATGCGGCGCATCCGCAACGCTGGATCGGCGATGCGCTGGGCCTGCTGGCCGCGCTGCTGTGGGGCAGCAACACGCTGGTGATCCGCGGCAGCCGGCTGTCCACCGCCTCGCCGGTGCAGACGCTCTTCTACCAACTGGCGGTGTCGGGCCCGTTGCTGGTGGCCGCCTCCTTGCTGGCCGGCGAAGTGTGGCCCGCCCCCAGCCAGCTCAGCCTGCGGCCCTGGCTGCTGCTGGGCTTTCAGACGGTGGTGGTCACCTCCATCAGCTACCTGGTGTGGTTCTGGCTGCTGCGGCGCTACCCGGCCACGCGGGTGACGGCCTTCACCCTGCTCACGCCACTGTTCGGCCTGTGGGCAGGCGTGGCGCTGCTGGGCGAGCCGTTGACGTTGCGCCTGGCCGTGGCCTGCGCGGCGGTGGCGGTGGGCATTGCGCTGGTCAACCGCCCGCCGCGGGCAGCCAGCGGCGCTTGACCGGCCTGTCACCTGGGCGAAGCCGACCGCCCGCACCGCCCGCCTAGACTTGCCCGAACCCCATCCCATCAGGAGATTTCCATGCTCACGCTTTGTGGCTTCAGCGTTTCAAACTACTACAACAAGGTCAAGCTGGCCCTGCTCGAAAAGGGCATTGCGTTCAACGAAGAACTGGTGATGACCGGCAGCAAGGACGAGGCGGTGCTCAATGCCACGCCGCTGGGCAAGGTGCCGTTCCTGCGCACCGAGCAGGGCGCGCTGTGCGAGAGCCAGGTCATCGTCGACTACCTGGAAGCGGCCTACCCGGCTGTGCCACTGCTGCCGGCCGACCCCTTTGCCGCCGCCAAGGTGCGCGAGCTCACCGTCTTCATCGAGTTGCACCTGGAGTTGGTGGCGCGCGAGCTGTACGCCCAGGCCTTCTTCGGCGGCACCGTCAGCCAAGAGGTGCAGGAGCGCGTGCGCAAGCAACTGACCAAAGGCATCGTGGCCTTCAAGCGCATCGCCAAGTTCGGCCCTTATGTGGGCGGCGACAGCTTCACCATCGCCGATTGCGCCGCCTATGTCAGCCTGCCGCTGGTGGCCCTGGCCACCAAGAAGGTGCTGGGCGAAGACCTGCTGGCTGCCGGCGGTGTGGACTGGAAGGCTTATGCCGGCCTGATCGGCGCACGGCCCCACGCGCAAAAGGTGGACGCCGACAAGAAGGCCGACGCCGCCCGCATGGCCGCTGCCGCCAAGGCCTGACTCGACAGCGCCCCATGAAAAAGCCGGCCCTGGGCCGGCTTTTTGCGTTGTTCGGCAGCGCCTTCAGGCTGGCAGCACGCCGGCGCCCTGCGCGGCGGCGGCAACCCGCGCGGCCATCTCCTTGCGGAAGCGGTTGAGCTCTTGAACGCTGGCAAAGCTGCGCTCCATCAGCAGGCTCATGTTGTGCAGGATGCGCTCGACCACCTTGGTCTCCCACACGCTGTCGAACTGGATCTGCTTGTCCAGCCAGGTTTCCAGCCAGGCCGGGTCGGGCAGGCGGTTTTGCACCGTGTCGCGCGGAAAGAGCGATTCGTTGACGTGCAGGTTGGTCGGATGCAGCGCCTGGGCCGTGCGGCGCGCACTGGCCATCAGCACGCCGACCTTGGTGAAGGCCGCACGCGCTTCGTCGCCGAAGCGGGTGAGCGCCCGCTTCATGTAACGCAGATAGGCGCCGCCATGGCGAG
>JANOAQ010000309.1:0-5326 GCA_031411195.1 Burkholderiaceae bacterium
GGGGGGGGGGGGGGCAACCCCGGTGGGCGTGGCCTGCAATGCCCGGGCCCCGCCCACGGCCCGCATGCTGCGGACGCAAGCGGCGCTCGGCCGAATCGAGCATGCTGGCATGCAGCACGGCGGCGCCAAACAGCGCATACGAGGCCACCCCCAGCACCCAGTGCAGCGGCGCCAAGGCGCTCAGGGCTGGCCGCACATCACCCGGAAAGGCCCAGGCCAGGAGCACCGCCACCGCGCCGCTGATGGCCAGCGCACGCCGCACGCCGGGCAGGGGAACGAAGCGGCTTTCAACCTCATGCACGGCCAGTACCAGCCAGACGGTGAGCGACAGTACCGGACCAAAACCCAGGCGCGCCCCCGACTCGCCACGGCCCCAGCCGCCCACGTCCAGGGCCAGCAACAAGGCGTGCAACAGCCAGCCTGCCACCAGCGCCGGTGCGGGCAGGCGCGCGCTGGCCTGGGCTGGCAACGCAGCCACACCGTAGGCCAGCATGGCCACGAGCGCCAGCACCCCGGGCGCAGCGCCCAGCGAGGCAAAAGAGGCGTTCGATATCATCGAGGACAGTGTACTTTCGCGGTCACCGCCCATCGCGGTGCACGCCCAGCCCATGGCCTCCACCCTTTCCGACCGCCTGTCACGCCTCGTCAAGACGATGCGCGGCCAGGCCCGCATCACCGATGCCAACGTGGCCGACATGCTGCGCGAGGTGCGCATGGCCCTGCTCGAGGCCGACGTGGCCCTGCCGGTGGTGCGCGACTTCATCGCCCGCGTGAAGGAGAAGGCGCTCGGCACCGAGGTGGTGGGCTCGCTCAACCCGGGCCAGGCCCTGGTGGGCGTGGTGCACAAGGAACTGGCCGCCACCATGGGCGAAGGGGTGAGCGACCTGAACCTGACCACCCAGCCGCCGGCGGTCATCCTGATGGCCGGCCTGCAGGGCGCCGGCAAGACCACCACCACCGCCAAGCTGGCCAAGCACCTGATCGAAAAGCGCAAGAAGAAGGTGCTCACGGTTTCGGCCGACGTCTATCGCCCCGCGGCCATCGAGCAGCTCAGGACCGTCACCCGCCAGGCCGGCGCCGAGTGGTTTGCGTCCGACCCAGGCCAGAAACCGCACGACATCGCCCTGGCCGCGCTCGACCACGCTAAACGGCACTATTTCGACGTGTTGTTGGTCGATACCGCTGGTCGCCTGGCCATCGACGAAGCGCTGATGGCCGAGATCCGTGATCTGCACGCCACCCTGAACCCGATCGAGACGCTGTTCGTGGTGGACGCCATGCAGGGCCAGGACGCGGTCAACACCGCCAAGGCCTTCAAGGAGGCGCTGCCGCTGACCGGCATCGTGCTGACCAAGCTGGACGGTGATTCACGCGGCGGCGCCGCACTCAGCGTGCGGGCGATCACCGGGGCGCCGATCAAGTTTGCCGGCGTGTCCGAGAAGATCGACGGGCTGGAAGTGTTCGACGCCGAGCGCCATGCCGGCCGCGTGCTGGGCATGGGCGACATCGTGGCCCTGGTCGAGCAGGTGCAGAGCAATGTCGACCTGGGTGCCGCACAAAAGCTGGCCGACAAGGTGCGCTCGGGGGACGGTTTCGACCTGGACGACTACTTGTCTCAAATCTCGCAGATGTCGAAGATGGGCGGTCTGTCCAGTTTGATGGACAAGTTGCCCAGCGCCATGACAGCCAAGGCCGGCAACGTCGACATGGACAAGGCCGAGCGTGACGTCAAGCGCATGGAGGGCATCTTGAAGTCGATGACCGCCAAGGAGCGCCGCCTGCCCAACCTGCTGATGGATGGCAAGAGCAAGGCCAGCCGCAAGCGCCGCATTGCCTTGGGCGCCGGGGTGCACATTCAAGAAGTCAACCGCCTGCTCAACCAGTTCGAGCAGATGCAGACCATGATGAAAAAGATGAAGGGCGGCGGCCTGATGAAGATGATGAAGCGCATGGGCGGCATGAAGGGCATGAAGGGACTGATGCCCTGATCGCGCGTACCAGCTTTGACGGCGGGCGGCGGCAGCTTGTTTGCAGGGCCGGCCGCTACCTGCGGCGCCGGCCGACGGCCCACCCGCCGGCCAGGGCCGCCAGCACCAAGCCCAGGGTGCCCGGCTCGGGCACCTCGTGCCTGTTGGTCAGCACGGCCAGCGCGCGGCTCAGGCCAAAGCCATCGTCTAGCTCCCCCGGTCCGGCCTGCAGCCAGGGCAAAGGCGCCAGCGCCGCAGCCGAGGCCTGGGCCATTGGCGCACCGGGCCCGCGCGCACCGCGCTCACCCAGCACCGACACATTGCCGCACACGTCCGGCACCATCACCGCATAACGGCGACCCTGCCCGTCGAGCGACTCATACAGGTCGGCCTTTTCCACATGGCCAGCCACGAAGTTCACCCGCGCATTCAGGCACAGGGTGTGGCCGAAAGTCATGACAAACGACTTGGGGTTGAACTCGCGTCCATCCTTCACCGCGCGGATGCTGCCCGTGGTGATCTCCAGCCGGTCGGTCACGTCTTTGCGGGCACGGCGGGCCACGATGTCGTTGACCACCTCGGCGGGCAGTCGGGCTTGCCGCAAGGCCTGCTCGGTACTGCCGCGGTAGGGATTGCGCCCGGGCTGGCCCCAGGCGCAACCCTGGCGCAAGGTCAGCGGCGTTTCCACTTCAACACGGGCCAGCAGCAGGTCGCCGCCTTCGGGCTGGCGCAGCGGGTGCTGCAGCGCCAATGCCCGGCCATCGTGGCTTTCACCCGCCGGCAGGTGCAGCATGGCCTGACGGTCCAGCCGCAGACCCAGGCTGGTGGCCACCACCACCACCGCCGGCACGCCAACCGCGAGTGCCGCAACCGACAGCCCTCGCAGCAGCAAGGCCAGGCCCAACACTTTTGCCACCGGCTTGACGGCGTGCCTCAAGCGCAGACGTTGGCGCTGGCGCTGGCGAACCTGCGTGCGTCGGCGTGTGACCGGCAACAAGCCCTCCCAGGCACAACCGTCACCTCGGCACTGGAAGCGGTGGGTTCGCACGCCGTCCGGCCGCGCACGGTCGGCATCACTGCGGTGCACGCGCCGCACCGTGCTGCCGCATTGCGGGCAGCGGGTGCTGGCGGTCTCGGCAGCGTAGTCGATGGGCTTGAGGGACTCGGACACGTTGGACGATGGTCAGGGCGAGTGGGCCGCGAGGTACGGCCGCATGCCGTGACACCGCATGGGCTCTTTATCGGCAAGCGCCAACGGTTGACGCTGGCACTACGTCACGCTGCGCGCTGGCCCACCCTGCCCTTGCGGTGCCCGGCTGCCGAAGACGCCCCATGCGCCTGCTGTCACTTCTGCCCTGGACCTTGTTGGCCGGTCATCTGGCGCTGGCCGCTTCAATGGCCTGCGCCGTGCCCGCCGGGATGGCCGAGCCCTTGCCATCGCCCCGCCCGCCACCCGACGTGCTGGCAGACGTGCTGGCAGACACGGTACTGGACGCCGCCAACCGTTACCGACAGCAGGCGGGCCTGAGCCCCTGGACGGCCGATGCCGATTTGGCGAGCATCGCCGCCGGTCACAGCCGGGCCCAGGCGGCACAGGGCCGGCTCAGCCATAGTGGCTTCGAACAGCGCTTTGCCCAGACCCGCGCCATTCGCTGTGTCGAAAACCTGTCGGCCGGATACCACCACGGCCAGGCGGTGGTCGATGCCTGGCGGACCTCGCCCCAACACCGACAGAACCTGCTGGATCCCGACATCGACCGCGCAGGCGTGGCCAGCGCCGATGGCGTGGTGTCGATGCTGGCCTGCCGCTTCAGCGGGCGTTGAGGCGCCTGCGTCCTGCGGTCATCAGCTCAGCAAGGCCTGGGCGAACTCACGCGCGTTGAAAGTCTGCAGGTCTTCAAGCTTCTCGCCCACACCGATGAAGTAGACCGGCACTGGCCGCTCACGCGCAATGGCCGCCAGAACGCCGCCCTTGGCGGTGCCGTCGAGCTTGGTGACGATGAGGCCGGTCAGGCCCAGCGCATCGTCAAAGGACTTCACCTGGGTCAGCGCGTTCTGCCCGGTGTTGCCGTCAACCACCAGCAGCACCTGATGGGGTGCACTGGGCTCGGCCTTGGTGATGACGCGCTTGATCTTCTTGAGCTCTTCCATCAGGTGCAGTTGCGTGGGCAGGCGACCGGCGGTGTCGGCGATCACCACATCGCGCTGGCGCGCCTTGCCAGCGCTCACCGCATCGAAGGCCACGGCCGCCGGATCGGCGCCCTCCTGGCTGATGATCTCGACCTGGTTGCGGTCGGCCCACACGGCCAGTTGCTCACGCGCGGCGGCGCGAAACGTATCGGCCGCCGCCAGCAGCACCGTCTGCTGGGCATCGGCCAGATGGCGGGTGAGCTTGCCGATGCTGGTGGTCTTGCCGGCACCGTTGACACCCACCACCATCATCACGGTGGGCTGGTGTTCGCCCACCACCAGCGGCTTTTCCAGCGGCGCCAGCAATTCGGTCAAGGCGTCGCCCAACAAGGCCTTCACACGCGTTGGGTCCGTGGCCTTGGCGTCCTTGACCCGGCGTTTCAGATCGGCCAGCAAGAATTCAGTGGCCTTGACGCCGGCGTCGGCCATCAGCAGCGCCGATTCCAGCTCTTCGTACAGCGCGTCGTCGATCTGGGTGCCGGTGAAGACCTGGGCAATGCTGCTGCCGGTCTTGCGCAGACCGTTGCGCAGTTTGTCGATCCAGCTTTGGCGGCTGGCAGGCGGTGGCGGTTCGGCCTGTTGGGCTGCCGGCATCGCAGCAACTGGCACCGCAGCAACTGGCACCGCTGCAACCGGTACTGCGGGCGCTGGCATCGCGACAACTGGCATCGCTGCAGGCTCGCGCAAGGCCTGTGCAGGCAGGGCCAGGTCGGGCGCTGGTGGCGTATCGGCAGCCGGCGCATCGGCAGCCGTGGCACCTGTGAGCTTGCCCACGGCCGACTTCCACCATCCCCCGGCGGGCGCGGGCGCGGGCATCGGCGCAGGCACCGGCAGTGGGCTGATGGGCTCGGGCTTGGCGGCCGGCGTCGCCGACACCGGTACCGCCATGGCTGCCGGCGCTTGCACGGGCGCATCGGCCGGTACCGACGCGGGCTCGGCGGCCTTCTTCTTGAAGAAACTGAACATGGGACCTTGCTTGCAGGGAGAGGCCTTTCGGGCCCGCAAAAGAACCGCTATAATCACGGGCTCATGGCGCTTTAGCTCAGCCGGTTAGAGCGACGGAATCATAATCCGCAGGTCCGGGGTTCGAATCCCTGAAGCGCCACCAGAACCCTCTGAAAGCCCCGCAAGTCAACGACTTGCGGGGCTTTTTCTTTGGCCGGGTATCC
>JANOAQ010000310.1:0-1518 GCA_031411195.1 Burkholderiaceae bacterium
GACGGCCTTCTGCGCGGCTTCGGCCGCAGCCTCGGGCGAGGTGTCGATGTCGAACTGCGTCAGCACCAGCCGCTGCCCCAGGACGCCGCCGCCGGCATTGACCTCGTCTATGCCCATCAGGTAGCCGTTCTTGAAGCTCAGCGCCGCCGGGGCGGCCACGCCGCGGGCCTCGATGATGCCGGCGACCGGGATCTGGGCTTGCGCGCTGCCGGTCGTTGCGGCGAACAGCAGGGCCCACAGGGCGGTCAGCGAAAGGCGGGTCATGGGGGTCACTGCGATCCTGGGCAGGATGCGGATGCCACGGGGAAGAAATTGTGCATCATCGATCCCCGCCAACCACCGTGATTCAGCCGGCTGTCGAGATCGTGTGTGCTCGATCGTCGTGCAGGTGACCTGGGCCTTCAGCCCGTCAGCCCACACAGAGGAGCCCCCATGAGCCGAAACGCAGCCCCCTCCCCCGGCGCCAAGAAGACCGCGGCGCGCAGCGCGCCCGCTGCACCCAAGCGCCTGGTCGTCCTGGTGGCCACGCGCAAGGGCGCCTGGCTCTTCCACAGCGACACCAAGCGCAAGACCTGGCGGGCCGACGGCCCCCACTTCCTGGGCCACACCATCAGCCACGTGGTGCTGGACCCGCGTGACGGCCGCACGCTGCTGGCCGCGGCCAAGACCGGCCACCTGGGGCCGACCCTCTTCCGCTCCACCAACCTGGGCCGCACCTGGAAGGAAGCCAAGCAGCCGCCTGCCTTTGCCAAACCGACCAACAGCCTGCCGGCCCGTTCGGTAGACCACACCTTCTGGCTGACCCCGGGCCACGCCAGCGAACGCGACACCTGGTACGCCGGCACGTCGCCGCAAGGCCTGTTCCGGTCTGAAGACGGCGGTGTCAGCTGGACGCCGCTGCCGGCCGTCAATGACGACCCGCAGTTCCGCGAATGGATGGGCTCGGCGCAGGACGGCACGCCTGACGGCCCGAAGCTGCATTCGGTCATCGTGGACCCGCGCGACCCGGCGCACCTGTACTTCGGCATGTCGGGCGGCGGCGTGCACGAGTCCCTGGACGCCGGCCGCAGCTGGGCCACGCTGATCAAGGGCATGGAAGTGGTGGGTGGCTTCGACCCCACCACCGTCACCTTCCACGACCCGCACTGCATGCGCCTCAGCCCAAGCAACCCGGACCGGCTTTACCAGCAGAACCACTGCGGCATCTACCGCATCGACCGCGACAGCGGCGCCGACAAGGACCCTTCCGGCGACATTTGGCAGCGCATAGGCCGCAAGATGCCCAAGCGTGTGGGCGACATCGGATTCCCCATGGTCGTGCACCCACGGGACGCCGACACGGCCTGGGTCTTCCCCATGGACGGCACCGACGTCTGGCCGCGCACCAGCCCCGGGGGCAGCCCTGCCGCCTATGTCACACGCAACGCCGGCAAGACCTGGCAGCGGCTGGACCAGGGCCTGCCCGACAGCCAGGCCTGGTGGACCACCAAGCGGCAGGCGATGACGGTGGACACGCAG
>JANOAQ010000311.1:0-6958 GCA_031411195.1 Burkholderiaceae bacterium
TTGCCGTCACGCCGCCATCGACATACAGGATGTGGCCGTTGACGAAGCGCCCTGCGTCGCTGGCCAGAAACACGGCGGCAGGGGCCAGGTCGTCCACCTCGCCCCAGCGGCGGCTGGGCGTGCGGTTGACCAGCCAATCACTGAAGTGCGGGTCCTTGACCAGCGCATCGGTCAGCTCGGTCTTGAAGTAGCCCGGGCCGATGCCGTTGACATTGATGCCATGCGGCCCCAGGTCGACCGCCATGGCCTTGGTCAGCATCTTCACCGCACCTTTGCTGGCGGTGTAGGCCGAGGTGTTGGGCCGGCCCAGCTCGCTCATCACCGAGCAGGTGTTGATGATGCGGCCACGCCCGCGCGGCACCATGCGGCGCGCCACCGTCTGGCCCACGAAGAACAGGCTGTCGACATTGGTGCGCAGCACCGCTTGCCAATCGGCCACGGGCAGTTCGTGAAAGGCACCGCGCCGGGTGATGCCGGCGTTGTTGACCAGGATGTCGATGGGTCCGATGCCCGACTCGATGGCGGCCACCGCCGCCTCGCAAGCCGCGCCGTCGGTCACGTCGAAGCCGCTCTCATGCACCGTCAGGCCTTCGGAACGCAAGGTGCGTGCGGCATCGGCCAGCCTGGCCGGATCACGCCCATTGAGCACCAACGTGGCGCCGGCCTGACCCAGGCCGCGGGCCAGGGCGTAGCCGATGCCGGCCGATGAACCGGTGACCAGGGCCAACTGGCCGTCGAGGCGAAAGGTTTGTGCAGTGATCATGGTGGTGTGCATTGCAAGCGGGCCAGCACGGTGTTGGCCACCTGCTCGGTGGAAGGCGCGATGTCGACCGCGATGGCAGCCTCGTCGGCAGCTGGCGGTTCGAGGGTGGCCAACTGGCTGTCGAGCAGCGAGGCCGGCATGTAGTGGCCGGTGCGGGCGGCCATGCGCTGGCGCAGCAGCGCGGTTTCACCGTGCAGGTAGACGAAGCGCAGGCCCGGGCACGCCAGACGCAGTTGTGCACGGTAGCTGTGCTTGAGCGCCGAGCACGACACGACCAGGCCTAGCCCCGCCGCCTGGGCACGGACCAGGCGCGCAGCGACGGCGGCCAGCCAATCCACCCGGTCGGCATCGGTCAGCGGCTGGCCGGCGGCCATCAGGGCCACATTGCGCGGTGGGTGCAGTTCGTCGCCTTCAGCAAAGGCCAGGCCCAATTGCTGGGCCAGGCGCCGGCCCACCGATGTCTTGCCGCAGCCGCTGACGCCCATCACCACCAGGTGCAAGGGCGCGGCGCGCGTGGCGCCCGGTGGATGGGCCATGGCCGCCAGTGCCTCGGGCGTGGCCGCAGCATTCACAGCCGCTGGCCGCTCTGCCCGTCAAAGACATGGGCCTTGGCGCCGTCGATGGCCAGGTGCACGGTGTCGCCCGGCTGGGCGCCGGTGCGGCCATGCATCACCAGGATGAGTTGCTGGGCATTGGGGCCATCGCCGAGTTGCAGCAACAACTCGGTTTCGGCGCCGGTGGGCTCGACCACCACCACCTGGGCGGTTATGCCGGCATCGGCCAGGGTGAGGTCGCCGGGGCGGATGCCGTAGTGCACCTTTTGCCCGGCTTGGCCGCCGGCCATGCCCGCCACCGGCCACGACGAGCCCAAGGCCGCCACCGACGTGCCACTGGCGTCACGCTGCAAAACACCCTCAAACACATTCATCGACGGTGAGCCGATGAACTGGGCCACGAAGAGGTTGCCCGGGTGGTCATACAGATCGAGCGGCGTGCCGATCTGCTCGATGATGCCGTCGTGCATCACCACGATGCGGTCGGCCATGGTCATGGCCTCGATCTGGTCGTGGGTGACGTAAACGGTGGTGGTTTTCAGGCGCTGGTGCAGGGCCTTGATCTCGGCGCGCATGGCCACGCGCAGCTTGGCGTCGAGGTTGGACAGCGGCTCGTCAAAGAGAAAGACCTTGGGGTCGCGCACGATGGCGCGGCCCATGGCCACGCGCTGGCGCTGGCCGCCCGACAGCTCTTTGGGGAAGCGGTCGAGCAAGGCATCGAGGTTGAGGATGCGCGCGGCATTGGCCACCCGCTCGGCGGTGATCTTGGCATCGGCCTTGCGCAGCTTCAGGCTGAAGGCCATGTTGTCGCGCACCGTCATGTGCGGGTAGAGCGCGTAGCTCTGGAACACCATGGCGATGTCGCGGTCCTTGCTTTCCAGATCGTTGACGACCTTGTCGTCGATCAGGATCTCGCCGGCGGTGATCTCTTCCAGCCCGGCCAGCATGCGCAGCAGCGTGCTCTTGCCGCAGCCCGAAGGACCGACCAGCACCACGAACTCACCGTCGGCAATGTCGAAACCGATGCCATGGATGACCTTGACCGGCCCGTAGGCCTTCTCGATCTTGCAGAATGAAACGGTTGCCATGGCGTGTTCTCGGGGTTCAGCTCTTGACCGCACCGGCCGTCAGGCCGCCGACCATGTAGCGCTTGAAGGTGTAGTAGATGGCGGCCGGCGGTAGAGCGTAGACCAGGCCGGTGGCCATCAGCAGTTCCCACGGTGAATCGTCGGCACCCAGAAAATTGCCAAGCGCCACGGCCAGCGTGAGGTCGGTCTCTTTGCTCAGCAGCAAGAAGCCGTAGAGGTATTCATTCCAGGCCAGCAGCAGGGCGTAGGTGCCCACCGCCACCAGGCTGGGCACCATCAGCGGCACGTACACCAGCCGAAACAGCTGCATCGGCGTGGCGCCATCCATGCGGGCGGCTTCGTCCAGTTCCCAGGGCAGCTTGTCGGACGCCTGCTTGAGCACCCAGATGCAGTAGGGCGAGGCGATGGTGACCATGGCCAGGATGAGCGACCACTTGTTGTTGAGCAGGCCATAGTTGGCCATCGTCTTGTACATGGGCACGGCCAGAAACGCCGCAGGGATGAAGTAGGTGAACAGCGCCAAGTTCAGCACCGTGCGCCCACCGCGCACCTTGAGCCGGCTGATGGAAAAGGCGGCACAGGTGGCCACTACCAGGGTGATCACGCCGGCCGACACCGCGATCAGCAGCGAGTTGCCCAGTTGCTGCCAGAAGTGCTGGAGGTAGAGGTGCTGCTGGTTGAACACCACACGAAAGTTGTCCAGCGTGGGCTCTTTGGGCCACAGGCGGCCGGAGGTGGCTGAATCGCGCGCCGAGATCGAAAACAACACCATGTGGTAGATCGGGATCAGCGTCCACAGCAGCACCGGGATGCCGATGAGCAGCAACTGCACTTCATTGATGATGGATTTGCGCTTCACTTGCTCAACCGCTTCATCATGATGAATACCAGCGGCAGCACGAAGGGCAGTGCCACCACGATGCTGGCCATGGCCAGCGCGATCTGATCGAGCCGCAGGTAGCGGATGCCCAGCGTGGCCAGCACATGGGTCAGGTCGGCCGGGCTGCCGCCGGTGAGCAGATAGACGCTGTTGAAGTCACCCAGTGTCCAGATCAGCGACAAGATGGTGGACGTCAAGTACAGCCCCCGCATCGACGGCCAGGTGATGAAGCGGAACTTCTGCCAGCGCGTGGCACCGTCCACACTGGCGGCTTCGTATTGCTCGGACGGAATGGCCAGGCGGCCAGCCAGCAGGATGAGCGTCCAGAAGGGCAGGCTCTTCCAGATGTGCATCAACATCGAAAACATCATCGCCAGCGTGGGGTCGTTCAACCAGTTGGGGCCGTCCGCCCCGGTCAGGCGGAAGATGGTGGTGTTGATCACGCCCCACTCGGGGTTGAGCATGAAACGCACCGACAAGATGGTGGGGATCGACGGCACCGCCCAAGGCAGGATGAACACCGCCGACAGCAGCTTGATCCACCAGCGCGTGTGCACGAAAAAGCCCGACAAGGCCAGCGCCACCACCATCTTCAGGTTGACAGCCACCAACAGGAACACCACGGTGTTGATGGCCGTGCGAAAGAAGATCGGGTCGTCGGCCAGTTTGACGTAATTGCCAGGGTCACGCGCCAGCCACAGCCCGTAGCCCACCGGGTAGAGCACGAACACCACGAACAGGATCAGGTAGGGCAGCACCAAGGCGCGGCCCAACCAATCCCAGGTGCTCAGGCCCTTGGCAGGCTTTGGCATAGGCAATTCAGTGTTCGTGACTGCAGTCATGCGGTGACTCCAGAGGACAAGCAAGCAGACGCCGCGGAACCGGCTCTGCCGGGCCGCTGGCGGCGCCCCTTGAGGGGAGCGCCGCAGGCGCTACGGGGTGGTCGGCTAGTTCGCCACGACCTTGATGCGGGCGATCATCTCGTCCACCGCCTTGTCGACCGGCACCTTTTCGTTCAGCACCCGGTTCATGGCCTTGGCCCAGACGTTCTCGTTGTTGAGCACCGTGAACTTGTAGTTCTTGGTGAATTCAAACGAGGTGGTGCCCGCCATGAACTGGTTGTAGACCACGGTGCGGTGCGGATCGCTCTTCCAGAAGGGGCTTTGCTGAGCCGCCTTGGTGACCGGGAACCAGCGGCCCTGCGAGCCTTCGACATAAGGGGTCAGGTTGGCTTCGTCGAGCAGGAACGACACGAACTGCTTGGCCGCCACCTTGTTCTTGCTCTCCTTGAAGATCACCCCCACCTTCACTGCGGCGCGGTAGGTCATCTTGCTGCCATCAGGCTTGGCGGGAAAGCCGGCGGTGGCGATCAGCTCGGTGTAGTTCTTCTTGGCGGTGGCGCGCTGCGCGTCCGTCAACGACGCGTTGCCCGAGTCGTCCAGCCACTTGGCCGCGATCGAGATCGTGGCGTTGTGGGTCATCGCGATGGTCTTGTTGTGGAAGGCGACGTTGTTGTCCGGGTCCTTCCAGCTGGTGGACGAGGGCGGTGTGCAGCCCTTGCCGTACACCGCGGTGTAGTCGGTCACTGCGGCGATCAGGCCATCGCGAACCTTGGGATCATCGACCAGCAGCTTGCCCGAATCGCTGACCAGCTTGACGTTGTAGGCGTCCATGAAAGTCAGGAACGAGAAGAACGAGTCGCTCGAATCGACACCCATCGGAAAGCCGGTGCCGAAGGCGCGGTTGCCCGTCTTCTGGCGGTAGCCGGTCTGCACCTTTTCGCACCAGAAGCTCCAGTAGCCCTTCCAGTCCTTGGGGATGTCGCTTTCCTTGAAGCCCGCATCGGCCAGCATGTCCTTCCAGTACTGGATGTGCATGGTCTGCTGCTTGATCGGAAAGGCGTAGTACGACCGGCCCTGGGTGGTGTTGTTGTACAGGAAGGCCGTGGACAGGGCCTGCGGCTCGAACTTGCTGCGCAGCGGATCGATCACGCTGCTCAGGTCCTCGAGCTTGCCTTCATAGGCCCACTTGGCAGCCACCTGGAAGTCGTACACGTCGGCGTACGACACATCGGGCGGTGAACCAGAGTCCATAGCCGCCACGGCCTTGGGAATGGCCTCCTGTGGGGCATACAGGCTCAGGTCGATCTTGATCTTGGGGTACTTGGTCTCGAACTTCTTGATGGCCGCGAACAGCGCGTCGTCTTCGCCCTTGTAGTAGCCCTTGGCCCACCAGACGGTGAGCTTTTCCTGGGCCATGGCCGGCGCGGCGACCATCAGGCCGGCGGCCGCCAAGGCGCAAGCCAGACCGATCTTCTTCAATTGCATGGTGTGTCTCCTGACGGGGTGGGGTGGATCAGTGTTTGTGGCTGCAGGCAGCCCACTTGTGGTGTTATCGTATGATGATTAGAAGCGGCTGGCCTGCGGACTTTCCCGCAGCCGCAGTCTCAGGCGCACTCGGGTACCGGCGTCAAGACTGGCCGGCCAGCCAGGCGCGCTGCCAGGTTGTTGAAGGCCAGGTCGGCCATCGCCTGGCGGGTGGCGGCGGTGGCACTGCCCACGTGCGGCGTGAGCACCACCTGGGGCAAGTCCAGCAGGCGCTGGGGCACCTTGGGCTCGGCCTCGAACACATCCAGCCCGGCGCCGGCGATGGTGCCCTTTTCCAGCGCGTCGATCAACGCGGTCTCGTCGACCACCGAGCCACGCGCCACATTCACCAGAATGCCCTGCGGGCCCAGCGCCTTCAGCACCTGGGCATTGACCATGTGGCGGGTGGCCGCGCCGCCCGGGGTGATGACCACCAGAAAATCAACCGCCGCCGCCAGCGACACCAGATCGCGGTGGTAGGCGTAGGGCAGCGCTGGCCGCGCGCTGCGGGCCGTGTAGGCCACGCTCATGTTGAAGGCCAGCGCCCGCTGGGCAATGGCCTGGCCGATGCGGCCGATGCCCACCAGGCCCAGGCGGGCACCGCTCATCTTGCGGGCCAGGGGCTGGTTGCCCAGCAGCCATTGGCCGCCGCGCACGAAGCGGTCGGCCGCCGGCAACTGGCGGGCCGCGCTGAGCATCAGGCCCAGGGCCAGATCGGCCACGTCGTCGTTCAGCACGTCGGGCGTGTGGGTGACCACCACGCCACGGGCTTTGGCGGCCGCCACGTCCACGCCGTCGTAGCCCACGCCCATGACCGAGATGACCTCCAGCGCAGGCAACTGCGCGATCAGTTCGGCCGGTACCTTCGAATCACCGCTGGCGGCGATGCCGCGGATCAGCGGTGCCACCCGGGCCAGCGCAGCGGCGTCCAGCTCGGGCAGCAGGTGCACCTGGAAGGCAGCGGCCAGCTGGGGTGTGAACAGCGGCGACAACTTCGCCACCGACAGAACATGGGGTTGGGAAGGATCAACAGACACGGGTGCGCTCCTAGGGCTTTTACGGCTGCATTGGTCAATCGTCATACCATAGTATCTGCACTCAACTCCCCTTCCACCCAGGGAAAGCCAGCACTGCAATGAGCGATCAGCCCAAGAAAAAAGCCCCTCAAGATCTGCGCAGCCAGCAGTGGTTCGGCCGCCAGGATCGCGACGGATTTGCCTACCGCAGCTGGGTCAAGGGCAAGGGCGTGCCGCATGACCAGTTCGACGGCCGGCCGGTGATCGGCATCTGCAACACCTTCAGTGAGC
>JANOAQ010000312.1:0-9019 GCA_031411195.1 Burkholderiaceae bacterium
CTCGCCGGCGCCTTCGCTGACGAAGCCGGCGCTGTCGAGCAGCAGGGCCTCGTCATAGCCTTCGTCGGTGACCTCCATATTGGCCAGGATCGAGTTGGTGTAGTTGCTCACCGCCTTGGCCTGGGTCATGGTGATGTTGACGTGGTGGCGGGTGTAGCTGCTGGTCTTGACGCGGATGCCGCGTGCCAGACCTTCTTCACCCAGGTAGGCGCCCCAGGGCCAGGCGGCCACCATCAGGTGGATGGTGTTGCCCTTGGGGCTGACACCCAGCTTCTCGTCGCCGATCCACACCAGCGGGCGCAGGTAGCAGCTTTCGAGCTTGTTCTCGCGCACCACGTCCTTCTGCGCCTGCATCACCTGCTCGGGCGTGAAGGGGATGTTCATGCGCAAAATCTTGGCGCTGTTGAACAGCCGCTCGGTGTGCTCCTGCAGGCGGAAGATGGCGGTACCGTTGGCGGTGTTGTAGGCGCGCACGCCCTCGAAGGCGCCGCAGCCGTAGTGCAAGGTGTGGGTCAGCACATGGATCTTGGCGTCGCGCCAATCGACCATCTGCCCATCCATCCAGATCTTGCCGTCGCGGTCGGACATGGACATGGGAAAGTCTCCTTCGGGGGTGTTCGGTAGTTGGGTAGCGGAGTTTAGGTGCCGCTTGCGGGTGGCAGATGAACCTGTGGCAGATCAACCGGCGCATCGCCCGCAGCCTCGGCAGGTCGGGTGAAGGTCCACTCGGTCACGCGGCCGCCCTGGAACACCACCGTGACGGCGGCGTCCGACGGGTCTTGCCAGCGGTAGGTTTCAGGCTCGTCGCCCAGCTTGAGCCCCAGGCTGCGGGTGAGCTGGATCACGTCCATCAGCCGCTGCCCCTTCTGCAGCCTGGCCTGCAGCATCACCGCGCTGGCCACCACGCCCACCGGTGCGCCCCCGGCCGCGCGCATGGCCCGCAGCGCGCGGGTAAATTGCAGCAGCAGCCAGAACACGACGCCCGACAGCGCCAGCGCCACACCGGGCCAAGCAAATTGCACATAGCCCAGGGCCACGGCCAGCACGGCCAGGACCCATCCCAGTTTTGCGTTCATGGGGCAATTCTCGCCCGAGCGCGCGGCCGGGACGCCATGCCGCCGGGGGCTACAGCCCGCGCACCACGTCGATGGCCTCTTCGATGCGCTCGACCGCGTGCACGGTCAGGCCGTCTATCGGCTTCTTGGGGGCATTGGCCTTGGGCACCACGGCGATGGAAAAGCCCAGCTTGGCGGCTTCTTTCAAGCGCTCCTGCCCGCGCGGCGCGGGGCGCACTTCGCCAGCCAGGCCCACCTCGCCAAAGGCCAGAAAGCCCTGCGGCAGGGCTTTGCCGCGCAGGCTGCCCTGGATGGCCAGCAACACTGCCAGGTCGGCCGCCGGCTCGCTGATGCGCACGCCGCCCACCGCGTTGACGAACACATCCTGGTCACCGCACTGCACGCCGGCGTGGCGGTGCAGCACCGCCAGCAGCATGGCCAGGCGGTCGCGGTCCAGGCCCACACTCAGGCGGCGCGGGCTGGGGCCGCCACTGTCCACCAGAGCCTGGATCTCGACCAGCAGCGGGCGCGTGCCTTCCAGCGTCACCAGCACGCAGCTGCCCGGCACCGGCGCGCCATGGGTCGACAAGAAGATGGCGCTGGGGTTGCTGACGCCCTTCAAGCCGCGTTCGGTCAAGGCGAACACGCCGATCTCGTAGACCGCGCCGAAGCGGTTCTTGATCGCCCGCACCAGGCGGTAGCTGCTGTGCGTGTCGCCCTCGAAGTACAGCACCGTGTCGACGATGTGTTCGAGCACACGCGGGCCGGCCAATGCACCCTCTTTGGTCACATGGCCCACCAGCACGATGGCGCAGCCGCTGGACTTGGCGGTGCGCGTCAGTTGCGCGGCGCATTCACGCACCTGGGCCACGCTGCCGGGCGCGCTGGTGAGCTGGTCGGAATACACCGTCTGGATCGAGTCGATCACGCAGAAAGCCGGTTGCTCGGCGGCCAGCGCGGCCTGGATCTTTTCCAGCTGGATCTCTGCCAGCACCCGCAGCCGCGTGCCGCCCAGGCCCAGCCGGCGTGCGCGCAGCGCTACCTGGGCGCTGCTTTCTTCGCCGGTGACGTACAGCACCTTGATCTGGTGGCTCAGCGTCTCGGCCGCCTGCAGCAAAAGGGTGCTCTTGCCGATGCCGGGGTCGCCGCCGATCAGCACCACACCGCCTTCGACGATACCGCCGCCCAATACGCGGTCCAGCTCGGGCTGGCCGGTGGGCGTGCGCTCGACATCGGCGGCCTCGATCTGCGACAGCGTGGTCACCGGCTGGGCCTTGGCCAGGCTCTGGTAGCGGTGGCGCGCCGCGCCGCTGCTGGCTTCGGCGATGGTTTCGTCCAGCGTGTTCCATTCTCCGCAGCCGGGGCATTTGCCCAGCCATTTGGGGCTGCTGGCGCCGCAGGCGCTGCAGGTGTATTGGGTCTTGGGGGGTTTGGCCAGCGTGCTCACCGGCGCACTGTAGCCGGGCGGGCGCCGCAGCCCGGCAGGCGACGGGCTGCGTGTTACAAGCGCCCGATGCCCTTGTTGCACCGCGCCGAACCGTCCACCCGCCTCTTGTT
The DNA here is from genome assembly GCA_031411195.1 of Burkholderiaceae bacterium. Taxonomy (GTDB): domain Bacteria; phylum Pseudomonadota; class Gammaproteobacteria; order Burkholderiales; family Burkholderiaceae_C; genus Pseudaquabacterium. The sequence continues at coordinate 2,613 of JANOAQ010000312.1, forward strand.
CTGGGGCCCCACGCTGATCTGGGCGTCCACCTGGCACGTCATCCTCTACCAACTGGCCGAGGTGCCCGCCATCAACGCGGTGGCCTGGCGCTTTGCCCTGGCGTCGGCGTTGCTGTTTGCCATCGCCGCCCACCGGGGCGAGGCGTGGCGCCTGCCGCTGCGCCTGCAGCCCTGGCTGCTGCTGATGGGCACGGTGCAGTTCGGCCTGAACTACTGGGGCGTGTACGAAGCGGAGCGCTTCATCCCCTCGGGCCTGGTGGCGGTGCTGTTTTCGCTGATGGTGTTTGGCAACGCGGCCACCGGGGCGCTGTTTTTCGGCCAGCCGATCACGCGGCGCTTTGCGCTGTCGGCGCTGGTGGGCGTGGCCGGCGTGGCGCTGATCTTCTGGCCCGAGGTGCTGGCCGCCGGCGCCCGCCCGCAGGCCGCCACCGGCGTGGCCCTGGGCCTGGGCGCGGTGCTGTGTGCCTGCACCGGCAATGCGCTGTCGCTGCGCCTGTCGCGCCAGGACGTGCCGCTGGTGCCGCTGCTGGCCTGGGGCATGGGCTACGGCGCGCTCAGCCTGGTGGTGGTGGCCGGCGCCACCGGCACAGGTTGGCAGATGGGACACACGGCGGTGTGGTGGGGATCGCTGGTTTACCTGGCGGCCATCGGCTCGGTGGTGCCCTTCTTGCTGTACTTCAAGCTTATCTTGCGCAAGGGGCCGGGCCACGCGGCCCTCACCGGCGTACTGGTGCCAGTGATCGCGCTGGTGGTGTCGGCCCTTTTCGAGGGCTGGCGGGCCAGCGCGCTGTCGGTGCTGGGCATGGCCCTGTGCCTGGGCAGCGTGTTCGCGGCCACCCGGCCCGCAGCCTCGTCGGCGGCCCGCGAGGCGGTAATCTGAAGCTTCAGACCACCCGCACCGGCACGCGCTGGGCCAGCGCACACATCAGCTCGTAGCCAAGCGTGCCGGCCGCTTGCGCCACCTCGTCGATGGCCAGCACCGCGCCGTGCGGACCCAGGCCCCACAGCGTGACTTCGCTGCCCGGTTTCGCGGCGGGCACCGGCGTCAGGTCGACGGCCAGCATGTCCATCGACACCCGGCCCACGGTGCCGCAGCGCACGCCGTCCACCAGCACCGGCGTGCCGGTGGGGCACCCGCGCGGGTAGCCGTCGGCATAACCACAGGCCACGATGCCGATGCGCTGGGCCTGCACGGCGCTGTAGCGGCTGCCGTAGCCCACGGTGTCGCCGACCTGCAGCTGCTGGGTGGCAATCAGGCGTGAGCGCAGCGTCATCGCCGGCTGCAGGCCCCAGTGGGCCCCGGTGCGCTCGGGGTGGTCGGGTGCGCTGCCGTAGGTCAGGATGCCGGCGCGCACCCAGTCGGCGGCCACCTCCGCGTGGCGCAGCACGGCCGCGCTGTTGCCCAGGCTGCGCTCGCCGGGCAGGTCGCGCGTGGCGGTGTCGAAGGCAGCCACTTGGTGGGCGATGCCGCGCGGCCCGTCGGCGTCCGAGAAGTGGGTCATCAGCGAGATCTCGTCGACCTGGGGCAGCGCATTCAACCGCGCCCAGGCGCTGCGAAATGCGGTGGGCGTGAAGCCCAGGCGGTTCATGCCGCTGTTCATCTTGAGAAAGACGCGGTGCGGCGTGTGCGTCTTGTGGGCGCTGAGCCAGTCGATCTGCTGCGCGCAGTGCACGGCATGCCACAGGCCCAGGCGCGAGCACAGCTCCAAATCGCGCGGCTCGAAGCAGCCTTCGAGCAGCAGGATGGGGCCGCGCCAATCCAGCGCGCGCAGCCGCTGCGCCTCGTCCAGATCGAGCAAGGCAAAACCGTCGGCGCCGCGCAGGGGCGCGAACACCCGCTCGATGCCGTGGCCATAGGCATTGGCCTTGACCACCGCCCACACCCGCGCGTGCGGTGCCTGGGCTCGGGCGCGGCCCAGGTTGTGCGCCAGGGCATCGGCGTGGATCAGGGCTTCGATCGGACGGGGCACGGCGGGCTTTCTGCATGGCCGGCGCCGTGGTGGCGCGGCATGACGACCGGGCCAAGGGCCAGGGCGGCCGTGCGATCGATTCTGCCAGCGGCACCCGCAGGCACGGGGTCCCAGGCTTCAAATGTGGGGGGTGCGTGCTATAACCCCGCCGCACTCGGCCCGCAGCCGGGAGGCCGTGGTGGATGGAGCCCGTTGCCAGGCCGTCAGCCGTTTCAAGCCGGAGACAAGATGGGCCAGGTCAACAACAAGACGCAAGGCGGATGAAAAAAGGCTTTTACACCATCATGGCGGCGCAGTTCTTCAGCTCGTTGGCTGACAACGCGCTGTTGGTGGCCGCCATCGAGCTGCTCAAGAGCAGCAACGCGCCGTCTTGGCAGATCCCGGCGCTGGCGCCGATGTTTGCGCTGTTCTACGTGTTGCTGGCGCCTTTCGTGGGTGCGTTTGCCGATGCCGTACCCAAAGGCCAGGTCATGTTCGTCAGCAACTCCATCAAGGTGGTGGGCTGCCTGATGATGCTGTTTGGCGGCCACCCGCTGCTGGCCTATGCCGTGGTCGGGCTGGGCGCTGCGGCTTATTCGCCGGCCAAGTACGGCATCCTCACCGAGTTGCTGCCGCCGTCGCAACTGGTCAAGGCCAATGGCTGGGTGGAGGGCCTGACCATCGCCTCCATCATCCTGGGCATCCTGGTGGGCGGCCAGTTGATCGGCCCGCGCGTGGCGCCGATGTTGCTGGGCTTCGACATGCCCTGGGTCGACACCGGAATCGACACGCCGCCCGAGGCCGCCATCGCCTCGATGATCCTGTTCTACATCATCGCCGCAGTGTTCAACCTCTACATCCCGCGCACCGATGCGCCGCTGCAACCGCTGGTGGGCAGCCCGGTGGCCCTGGTGGCCGACTTCGCCAAGTGCAATGCCCGGCTGTGGGGCGACAAGCTGGGCCAGATTTCATTGGGCACCACCACCCTGCTTTGGGGCGTGTTCGGCAACCTGCGGGTGATCGTGTTTGCGTGGGCGGCCGCCGCCTTGGGCTACGGCACCACGCAGGCATCCAACCTGGCGGGCGTGGTCATCATCGGCTCGGTTTTTGGCGCGCTGCTGGCCTCGGCCTACATGAAGCTGGACCAGGCGGTGCGCGTGATCCCCCTGGGCATCATCGTGGGCATCCTGATGATCGGGCTGGATCTCGTCACCAACCTGTGGGTGGCGGTGCCCTTCCTCATCGTGCTGGGCGCCATGTGCGGTTTCCTCATCGTGCCGATGAACGCCCTGCTGCAGCACCGTGGCCACAACCTGATGGGCGCAGGCCGCTCCATTGCGGTGCAGAACTTCAACGAGCAGGCCTGCATCCTGGGCCTGGGCGCCTTCTACACCGGCATGACCAAAGTGGGCCTGTCGGCCTTTGTGGCCATTGCGATATTCGGTCTGGTGGTGGCTGGCGTGATGGAGCTGATCCGCCGCTGGCACCTGCGCAACTGTGTGTTGCACCGTGACGAGGTCGAGCGCTTGCTGGCCATCGCCCGATCGGACGAGCATTGACCGTGCCTCCCAAGCCATGAGCACCGTCACCCCCGGCCGCTGGCTGGCGGTGCTGGGGCTGGTGTTCAATGCCTTTACCTGGGGCGTGAGCTGGTGGCCGATGCGCCAGCTCAGTGCCATTGGCCTGCACCCACTTTGGCTGACCGGTCTGGTCTACAGCAGCGCCGTGCTGATGTTGCTGCTGGTGCGCCCCGCAGCGCTGATGGAGCTGCTGCGCACCCCTGTGCTGTGGGTGCTGGTGCTGGCCGCCGGCGGCACCAATGCCTGCTTCAACTGGGCAGTGAGCATCGGCGATGTGGTGCGGGTCGTGCTGCTGTTCTACCTGATGCCATTGTGGACAGTGCTGCTCTCACGGCTGCTGCTGGGCGAGCGCATCAGCGCGCGCGGCGTCTTTCGGGTGGGCCTGGCGCTGGTCGGGGCGATGGTGGTGCTGTGGCCTGCCAGCGGCAGCGGCTGGGACGCTCTGCCACTGCCGCGCAACTTGCCCGATGCCTTGGGCGTGGCCGGTGGCTTCTTCTTTGCGCTGAACAATGTGATGCTGCGCCGCGAGGCCCACCGCAGCCCGCCCGCCAGGGCACTGGCCATGTTTGGCGGGGGTGCAGGCATCTCGCTGGCGCTGGCCGCCTGGCTCAGCCAGACCGGACAGGCCACGCTGCCACCGCCACTGGCCTGGGGCTGGCTGCTGGCCGTGGCTGGCCTGACGCTGTGGTTTCTGGCGTCCAACCTGAGCCTGCAGTACGGGGCCGCCCGGCTGCCCGCCAACACCACCTCGGTGATCATGATCAGCGAAGTGTTCTTCGCAAGCGCGTCGGCGGTGGCCCTGGGCGCCGGCACGCTGGGCCCGCGCGAGATGGTCGGCGCGATCATGATCCTGGGCGGTGCGGTGCTAGCCTCGCTGCAGCGCGACTGAGATGTTGGCCCCCACGTCGCTTCGCTCCTGCCCCCCGAGGGGGCGCTCAGCCGCCTTGGGGCGGCCCGGCGTCGGCTGAGATGCCTGCCCCCACGTCGCTTCGCTCCTGCCCCACGAGGGGCGCTCAGCCGCCTTGGGGCGGCCCGGCGTCGGCTGAGTCGGGCAGCCGGCCAGCCCAAGGCAATGCGCTCAGCGCGGTGCCGGCCGCCGCTGCCCCGCTCCGTCCGAGGCACCCAGGCCCAGGCGGAACAGGCCCTGCCGGCCCAGCAGGCGGTCCAGCGCGGTCAGATCCAGCGGCTTGCCCAGGTGACCCTCGGCGCCGGCCAGCGTGCCGCGCACCTGGTGCACGGCGTCGTGGAAGGCCGACACCATCACCACCATGGGCGGGCGGCCGCCAGGGTGAACCAGTCGGTGGCGAATCTGGTGACAGAGGGTGAGGCCGTCCTGGCGGCTGTGCTCGCCCAGGTCGAGGTCTAGAAAGACCATCCCGTACGCATGGTGGGTAAGCATGTCCAGCGCCCGATCGCTGTGGCGCGCCATGTCGACGGTCAAGCCATAACCCTGAAGCTGGCGGGCCATGAAATGCAGGGCCACCTCGCTGTCGTCGACCAGCAGCACCCTCGGCACGATCTGCGGGCGATTCAGGGCTTCGCGTTCTGCCCGGCGTGCCTCACGGGCCTGCAGCAGGTTGGCGGCGCGCCGCTGGTTGCTGTCGTCGTCGTGGCGGCGATCGGCCGGTTCGGCGCAAGCCGGTAGATCGGGCAGATCGGCCGCGCCCAACTGGCGCAGCGCGCCACGGCCCAGGCTGCTGGGCAAACTGAGTGGCAGGGGCTGCGAGCTGGGGTTGCCCCGCTGGGCCAGCAGCGCGTGCAGCTCGCGCAATACCTGGGTCTGGTCGAGCGGGCGCATCATCCAGGCCGCCGCTTGCGCGGGCGCCTGGGCCCCGATGAACAGGGTGTCCGACGTTCGGCCCAGGGTTTCCAGCAGAGGGATCACGCCGGGCTCGTCGGCATCGGCGATCACCAGATCGGCGTTGTCCACACTGAGCACCAGCTCGAAGCGCGCACGCCCGCGCTCGCCCAGCTGCAGGTGGGCGGCGAGTGCCTTGCGGTCGAAGGCACCGAATCCGAGCAAGGCAACAGGCGTGGGGGCGGGCATGGCGGGACGGACAGGATGGGATGAGCGCGGTGTGGCGCGCAGTATCCGCCAAGGCCATCCTGGGCGGCGGGGCTGCGGTCGTCAACGCCTGGCGTCGGCCGAACTAGGGATAGGATGGTTTGCAACCAACCCAGGACTCCCCATGGCCGCCACGCGACTTGAAGACTTCGAAGCCGTCGACATCACCGGTCGCAATGTGCGCTTGGCCGACCACGCCGGCCAAGTGCTGTTGATCGTCAACACCGCCAGCCAGTGTGGCTTCACGCCGCAGTTCACCGGCCTGGAGAAGTTGTGGGCCACCTACCGCGACCGCGGCCTGGTGGTGCTGGGCTTTCCCAGCAACGAGTTCGGCGGGCAAGACCCGGGCAGCAATGAAGAGATCGCGTCGTTCTGCGAGCTGAACTTCGGCGTGAGCTTTCCGATGATGGCCAAGGTCGAGGTCAACGGTGGCAAGGCCCACCCGCTGTTCCAGTGGCTCAAGGGCGAAGCGCCGGGGCTGCTGGGCAGCAAGGGCATCAAATGGAACTTCACCAAGTTCCTGGTCGGCCGCGACGGGCAGGTAATCAAGCGCTATGCCCCGCAAGATGCGCCCGACAAGCTGGCCGCCGACATCGAGGCGGCATTGAAATAGGGCACCCGGCGCCGCGGTTACGCGGCACCACCCGCCGAGCGGGTGCGCGGCCCGCTTGGGAGCGGCCCGGCGCTGGGCCGCAGTGGCACCCGGCGCCGCAGTTACGCGGCACCACCCGCCGAGCGGGTGCGCGGCCCGCTTGGGAGCGGCCCGGCGCTGGGCCGCAGTGGCACCCGGCGCCGGGCCGCGGCGGCAACCGG
>JANOAQ010000313.1:0-7380 GCA_031411195.1 Burkholderiaceae bacterium
CGCCCGACACCGGGCCCAGCACCAGCGGGTAACGCTGCATGAACACCTGCCACTGGCGGATCAGCGTGGATCGCCGGGCAAAGGCGCGCAGGTGGTCGGCATGGCTGAGCACGGGCGAATCGGCCAGCATCTGCCCGAAGGAGCGGCGCACGCCTTCGTCACCGTGTTGCTGCACGGCGGGCCACATGAACTGGCGTGCCTCGTCGTTGGCGATCAGGTTCCACAGCGTGTGGGCTTCGGCCAGGCTGGGCGGCTCGGTCTCTTCGACCACATAGCCCGCATCGGCCAGCCAGGCGCCGGCCTGGCGCACCGCCGCCACCACGGCCGGATCGGCGGGTTGGCCGTTGCAGTTGACGGTCATCGCCACCCGCAGGGGGCCCGCCAGGGCGGGGCCCACCAGCGGCGCCGGCACCCACCAGGGGTCGCGTGCATCGCCGGCGCTCATGGCGTGCAGCGCCAGGCGCAGGTCGGCCACGTTGCGGGCCAGCGGGCCCTGCACCGACATCATGGCCATCGAGATCGGCCGCTCTTCCTTGGCGCTGGGCAGGAAGGCGGGCACCCGGCCGAACGAGGGCCGCAGCCCGTACACGCCGGTGCAATAGGCCGGATAGCGCACCGAGCCGGCCAGGTCGTTGCCGTGCGCGATGGCGCCCATGCCGGCGGCCACCGCCGACGATGCTCCGCCGCTGGACCCACCTGGCGTGTGCCCCCGTGACCAGGGGTTGAGGGTGCGGCCGTGCAGGTCGTTCTCGGTGAACCAGCGCACCGAAAACGCCGGCGTGTTGGTGCGGCCGATGATGACCGCACCCGCCCGGCGCAGATTGGCCACCACCGGGCTGTCTTCAGCGGCGATGTTGTCCTTGAAGGCCACCACACCATTGGTGGTGGCGCGGCCCTGGCAATCGACGTTGACCTTCACCGTCACCGGCACACCGTGCAGGGGGCCTAGCGTATCGCCGCGTTGGCGCGCGGCATCGGCCGCACGGGCCGCAGCCAGGGCCTCATCGGCCAGCACGTCGACGATGGCGTTGAGCGCCGGGTTGACAGCCTGCACCCGGGCCAGGGTGGATTGCGTGGCTTCAAACGCTGAAACCGCGCCGTGGCGGATCGCCGTGGCCAGTTGGTGCGCAGGCCAGCGCCAGAGGGCTTCGGTCACGGTGGAATCTCCTGGGAGGGGAAAGGCTTCAATGCATAACGCCGACCGTCCACCCCGCGCGAACAGGGGCGGCGCGCGCCACGCTGGCAATCACCGCAGACCACCGCGTCACAACGCCGCCAGCACACGCTCGCGCAGGCCGTCGAAGTCGTGCTCGATGAAGTCGTAGGTCCTGTTCGGGTTCGGGTCGGGCGGGCCAGCGGGCCCCCATTCATCGGGGCGTCTGACAAAAGCGGTGCGCATGCCGGCGTCTTGCGCGGCATTGAGGTCGAAGTTGTGGCAGGCCACCATGAGGATCGCCTGCGGCGGCAGGTTCAGCCAGCGCGCCGCCGTTTGGTAGGCCTCGGCGTTGGGCTTGTAGACGCCAATCATCTCGCACGAGACGACCGCATCCCAGGTGATGCCGTTGCGGCGCGAGACGTCGATCACCAGCGCTGTCGGCAGCATCGTGAACGAAACCACGGGCAAGCGCTGGCGCAGTGCGGCAAGTGCAGGCACGAAGTCGGGCCACGCGTCGAGCTGATGCCACGTGCGAACGAGCTTGTCGCGCTCAGCCATCGAAATCGCCTCGAGGTCGAACTCGGCCAGTGTCTCGTCGAGCACGCGCCTGTGCACGTCGTCCATGTGAAATGCGGGATGCACCTGGCCGACGATGTGCTTCATCGTCCGCCGCCTCCAGTCGTTGGCCATTGCATGCCAGTCGCGTTCGATCCCGTGCTGCAAACCGGTGCCGGCCAGAGCGCGCACGAGTGCGCTGTGCCAGTCGAGTACGGTGCCACCGGTGTCAAAGGCCAGAGCCTGGATGTTCATGCGACCACTTTCATGTGCGCTGGCGAAACCGCGCCGGCAGTGCAATCGCCCGCGCTGTCGATGCGGGCACGAACCTGAAGCCGTGCCGTCATGCAGGTGAGCCCTTGAGTCTTTCGTTCTGCGGGAACATGGCGCGCCGCGCTTCGTCGTCCAGCTCGGTCTTGAATGCGTACCGGTCCTTCAACGCTGCAGCACGCTGCGTGGCGGGACGCTCATTCACCGCATCGAACAGCCGCTTCACATGGGGCAGTTGCTCCCAGGCGTCGGCGCCCAGCGCAAAGGGCACTGCTCTCGCCCAGCCCCATACAGCCATGTCCAGCAGCGTGTAGCGCTCGCTGACCATCCATGATCGGTCTGCCAGATGCGTGTCGAGAATCTTCCAGTGCCGCCAGGCTTCGAAGTCGTAGCGGTTGAGCGCGTAGGGACTGGGTTCTGGCGCGTAGTGCTTGAAGTGCACGCATTGGCCGGTGAAAGGCCCGATGCCGGAAGCCACAAACATCAGCCACGAGAGCATCGAGCCGCGATCGGCTGACGCCGGCAGGAACTGGCCTGACTTTTCTGCCAGGTACAGCAGGATGGCATTGCTGTCGAACACCGTCGCATCCCCGTCGACGATCACCGGCACCTTGGCGTTTGGATTCAAGGCGGTGAATGCGCTGGCATGTTGCTCGCCTTTGCGCGTGTCCACCGCAATGGCCTCGTAGGGCAGACCTGACTCTTCCAGGAAGAGGGCCACTTTCATGGGGTTGGGTGCGAGCGAGTAGTAGAACTTCAACATGGTTTGGATACCTCGGTGGTTGCTGCTGCATGCATTCTGGTGCCATCGGTCGAACCCCGTCCAGCAGCGGGAAGGTGCTCGGCCCCCGCCGCAGGATGGCTATCCCTAGGCTCGCAGCATTCTCGGAGAGCGCAATGGTCAAGGCGATCACGACGGATTTCATGCTGTCGCGCGTCGACTGCGAATCGCCAGAGGCCCGGACGCCGAGGGCAGGCTGTTGCGCCATGCGCCCATCGGTTTTGATCCGACCGCGCTCGCCGCGTCGCCTCGCTTCGCGGTTGAAATGTCGCCGGGCGCACGGCGAGGTGTTCCGTCCCGTGCGTATCACCAGCCCCATTGCAGCAGCGTCACGGTCTGACCCACTTCGTCTTCGAAAGCGAATGCGCCGAGAGCCTTGTCTGCGCGAAGTTGCTGGCCACGATCAGCCGTCGGCGCGAAGGCCGTAGCGCTTGCTCTTCTCCCACAGCGTCTTGCGTGAAATGCCCAGCGCCTGTGCGGCCAGTCCGACACGCCCGTCGAAACGGGCCAGCATTGCGGCAAGGTACTCCTTCTCTGCATCGGCCATGAAGGGTTCAAGTGTCGGCAGCCCTCGTCACAAAGCGGCAATATCCGGCTGATGCACAGCAATCGCTGATTCGTCAATGACGACAGGGGCGTGCATCGGCTTTCGTGTCGTCGGCAGCGGTCGACCGGGCAGGCCGAACTTGATTGGGAAGTGAGGATTTGGGATGGGGTCAACGCAGTGCGGTCCTCTTCCCGGCATCCGACGCTGCTTGCAGCAGCAGCGCAAAGTCAGCGCGGCAGCATGGCGTCTGGCGACTTCGGCAGCTGCCAGCTTGCTGAAACGAACCATCAGTTCCGTCACGCGTGCGCGCCAGCCCGGCGTTGAAGCCGCAAGCCGGCGCCCGGTCTGCGGGTCGACGACTTCGATCTCCATCGCCGCACCGCCGCGCTTCAGCGGAATGGTCAGCACCAGCGAACCATCGAACTGACCCTCTCGGGTGCCGGCTTCGATTCACTGACATTGGGCGGCGGTGTCTCGCTGCAATGGAACCCGGCGGTGCTCGACCTCGTGTCGGTGAGCGTGGACGCCACCAATTGGGAGTTCGCCCGCAGCGGCGGTTTGCTCGACGCGGCCAGCGGCACCCTGAACGAGCTGTATTTCGCCAGCTTCAACGGCCGCAGCGGCAGCTTCAACATCGCCAGCCTGCGCTTTGTGGCCGACGGCCCCGGCGTGTCTGATGTAACGCTGGATGGCGAACCGTGCTTCCCGTTCAGCGACGAGATGGGCGAGGTCATGGCCATCAACTTCTCCGGCGCCCGCCTCACCGTCAGCGCCGTGCCCGAACCCACCAGTGCCCTGCTGCTGGCCGGCCTGTGCGGGTTGGCCCGGCGCCGCACAGGCCGTTGAGGCGTCAATCCGCAGCGGGGCGCCGCCGGCGCGCCAGGTGCCCCACCAACGCCAGCCCGGACAGCATCAAGGTGATGGTTTCGGGCTCGGGCACAGGCTGGGTCCTGAAGGTGTCCAAGGCAAAGCCCGATGCACCCGGGCCGGACATGATGAAGGTGATGCCGTCGATGTCGGCCCAGTCAACCGGGCTGAGGTTGACGGCACTGTTGACCAGCGCGCTGAAGGGCACCGTCACGGTCTGCGCGAAGGAAGGGCTGATCGACACGGCGTATTCGGCCAGGCTGCTGGGCGCGCCGCCACCATGGGCCGTGATCACCCCGACATACAGCGACATCGGCGCCGAGACATAGAGAAAGTCGAGCTTGAAGGCTGATTCGCTGAGCAGGTTGAGCGACAAGTGTTGCCCCAACCCGTTGGCGAAGCCATACGAGAGATTGGTGTACAGCGGCATGGCCGCATCAACCAGGGTGAAGTACGCCCCCGACTGGATCGCACTGAAGGCGAACTTGCCGCTTTGGGCCACTGTGGCCGCCATGTAGCGCCCGCCGCCCGGCGCCTCGAGCGACGGAATGTAGGCTTCCACATACGGTGGTGCGTCCGACTGGATGACCCCGGCGCCATCGCTGAAGGTGTCGTGGATGGGTGCCGCCTGGGCGCCGGCTGCGCACAAGGCCAGAACCGAAGCAAGCGTCTTGAAACCGAAGTTGGACATGGTTGATTTCCCTGTGAGCGAAGTTGATCGCCATGAAGCCAACGGGAACCGGCGATGGTTCCGGACATGCCCTGTGTTTGCGGGAAGGCAGCGCAAGGCAACAGCCCTTGCCGCATGCGCGGCAGGGCCTGTCGCTGGTGATGCACCTCGAAACTCCTGCACGCCATCTCTGTGTCCCCGGGGAAAAAGCCCGAAGGGTAGAGACGCTCGTAGGTCATGGGCGCCACGTGGCGCCCCACGCTCACCTCCTGGTCTCGCAGCGTGCGTCAATGACCTCGCCGACGGCGCCATGACCGTGACAACAGATTGGCTTGACGCCGTACCGTTTGGTTGGTAGCTTATACGTACCGACTAAACGGTATGGAGTTCAAGAATGATCGAACTGGCCACCGGCCCAAGAAGGAAGCTGCTGGATGCCACCCTGCAAGTGGTCCGCGCCCAAGGCTATGCCGGCGCGTCGGTGGATGACATCTGCCGCGAGGCGGGCGTCACCAAGGGCAGCTTCTTTCACCACTTCAAGAGCAAGGACGAACTGGCCGTTGCCGCCACGGAACATTGGACGGGCGTCACTGGCAACCTGTTTGCCAGCGCGCCGTTTCAAGCAATCGCCGACCCGCGTGAACGGGTGCTGGCCTACATCGACTTTCGCGCATCACTGATCCAGGGCGAACTGCCCGACTTCACCTGCCTGCTGGGCACGATGGTGCAGGAGGCCTTCGACACGCATCCCAGCCTCTGCGAAGCGTGCAATGTGGCGATCTTGACGCACGTCCGCACGGTCGAACTGGACCTGGCCGAAGCCAAGCGCCAGTACGCGCCCAAGGCGTCCTGGGAGCCCATCAGCGTCGCCCTGTTCACGCAGGCGGCGATGCAGGGTGCTTTCATCCTGGCCAAGGCCCAGCACAGCTCGGACGTGGCCAGACAATGCATTGCGCACGCGCGCAGCTACGTTGCTTCGCTCCTCCCCATCGATGGGCGGGCGACGAAATCAGGCCCCACCAAAACGCGGAGAAGCTGAGTCCTGCCCACCACAACCGCATCAACACATGCTTTGAAGTCGCGAAATCATGCAAAAGCTGAATCACCGAGGCCATCTCGATTTCCGTGGGCTGCGTGGACCAGGCCGAGGTCGATGCCCTGTGGGCCAAGCTGTGCGAAGGCGGGTCGCCCAGCCAGTGCGGCTGGCTCAAAGAGCATCGAGATGCCTATCGACGGCAGGCGTCTGAGCTATGGCGGCTTCGAGCGCATGCTCGAAGCCTGAGCAACATCCAACTCGATCGTGAAGGAGAACGTCATGGGCTCACGCAAGACACTTGTGCACACCGATGTCGCGTTCGTCACCGACCCGACGCGCTGCGCATCGCAGTTCGGCGCTTGAAGGGCTTTGCGCCATCACCGTGCGCTGCCGATCCTGCTGAAGCAACAACCGCCGGTTAACGTCACCATGACCCTCTCCACCGCAACCGCCAAAGCGACCCGCCGCGAGTGGCTGGGCCTGGCCATCATTGCCCTGCCGTGCCTGGTCTACGCGATGGATCTGACGGTCCTCAACCTGGCCTTGCCGACGCTCAGCGTGGCCCTGAAACCGTCGAGTTCCCAGCTGCTGTGGATCGTGGACATCTACGGCTTTCTGGTAGCCGGCTTCCTGATCACCATGGGAACGCTGGGGGACCGCATCGGCCGGCGCAAGCTGCTGTTGATCGGGGCAGCCGCGTTTGCAATCGCTTCAGTCATCGCAGCGTTCTCCACCAGTGCCGAGATGCTGATCGCGATGCGTGCCCTCCTGGGCATCGCCGGAGCGACGCTCGCCCCGTCGACGATGTCCTTGATCCGCAACATGTTTCACGACGAGCACGAGCGCCAGTTCGCCATTGGCGTGTGGATTGCAAGCTTCTCGCTGGGCGGCGTGATCGGCCCTCTGGTGGGCGGTGTGTTGCTGCAATTTTTCTGGTGGGGTTCCGTCTTCCTGGTGGCGGTGCCGGTGATGCTGCTGCTGTTGGTCCTTGGCCCCAGGCTGCTGCCGGAGTATCGCGACGCAAACGCCGGGGGACTCGACTTGACGAGTGTCGTGATGTCGCTGCTGTCGGTTCTCGCGATCGTCTATGGACTGAAGCAGATCGCGGAGCAGGGCTGGGCTTGGGGGCCGGCAATGCTCGTCATGGTCGGGCTCGGCGTCGGCACCTTGTTCGTGCGTCGGCAGGGCCGGCTCGCCTATCCGTTGCTCGATCTGGCGCTGTTCCACCAGCCGAGGTTCAGTGCGGCCATCGCGGCATACGGTCTGTCATGCCTGGCCATGTTCGGCGTGTATCTCTTCATTGCGCAGTACCTTCAACTGGTGGTGGGCCTGTCGCCGCTTTGGGCCGGCATGGCCACCGTGCCTTGGGCTCTGGGTTTCGTCACGGGTTCACTGCTGGCCCCCTGCCTGGTGAGGCACCTGGCGCCGGCGTCTGTGCTGGTGTGGGGGCTGGTGGCCGCCGCTGCGGGCTTCGGCCTGCTCACGCTGGTGGAAGGCG
>JANOAQ010000314.1:0-2157 GCA_031411195.1 Burkholderiaceae bacterium
GCCCCGGCGAGGCGGTGAGCCAGCGCCACATTGCCGCGCTGCTGGCCAGCCAGGTGGACGGGCTCATCACCGTCGATCCACACCTGCACCGCATCAGCTCGCTGGACGAGGTGATGCCGCACTGCCGCAGCCGCGCGCTGAGCGCCGCGCCGTTGCTGGGTGCCTGGGTGGCGCGGCAGGTGCCCGGCGCGCTGCTGCTGGGGCCGGATGAAGAAGCGCTGCAATGGGTGGCCGCCGCCGGCCAGGCCCAGGGCCTGGACTATGCGGTGTGCACAAAGCAGCGATTCGGCGACAGCGACGTGCGGGTGGCCTTGCCCGATGTTCCTTTGGCGGGACGTGCCGTGGTGCTGATGGACGATGTGGCCAGCACCGGCCGCACTTTGGTCGAAGCGGCCACGGTCGCGCTGGCCGCCGGCGCAGCCAGCGTGGACGTGGCGGTGACGCATGGTTTGTTCATCGGTGAAGCCCTGGCGCAGTTGCGCGCAGCGGGGGTGCGCCAGATCTGGAGCAGCGATGCCGTGCCCCACGCCACGGCGGTGGTCAGTGTGGCTGGCCTTTTGGCCGGCGCTGTTCGGGCTTTCTGAAAGGCCGGGTTGGGCCTAAAGTGACGGGCGGTGCCGTTCGCACACGTGGTTCAGGTCGGGCGTGCGCGCCTGGAGGTTTTTGCACAGATGACCATTGACCTGCTGCGCTTGGTAGCCGACCAGATCGTGGTGGGGCAACCCTTGCCCTTCGGCGTGCGCGATGCCGATGGCCATTTGCTGCTGGCCAAAGGCCGGGTGGTGGCCAATGACGGTCAGTTGCAAAGCCTGCTCGAGCGTGGCCTGTACGTCGACCACGACGCCGCCGACGGAGCCGAAGAAGCCAGCCCGGGCGGCGAGGCCAAGCGTCGGCTGACCCTGTTCGACCTGTGGAAGCAGACCACTGCGCGGCTGGATCTGTTGCTCAACAGCATCCACCAGGACGGCTTTGCTGCGCGCTGTGATGTGTTTGCCGGCCAGTTGATGGGCCTGATCGCGCGCGACCCCGACATTGCCATCTACCAATCGGTGCGGCAAGACCCGAACCGGCTGAGCTTGTACGGCCTGAGCCATGCACTGCACTGCGCGATGATCTGCCAGCTGGCGGCCACCCGAGCGGCCTGGCCCGAGGCGCGGGTGCGCACCCTGGTCAAGGCCGCGCTGACGATGAATCTGAGCATCGTGGAGGTGCAGGGTCGCTTTGCGACGATAGGCCGCTTGAACGACACCCAGCGCGACCAGATCCGCGCGCACCCGCAAGCGGCGGTTGACCGCCTTCAGGCGGCCGGGGTGGACGATGGCGACTGGATCCAGGCGGTGCTGCAGCACCACGAGCAACCGGGTGGCGGCGGTTATCCCAACAATTTGGTTGCGCCCGGCGAACTGGCCCTGGTGCTGCGCATGGCCGATGTGTTCATGGCCAAGATCAGCCCGCGCACCGAGCGGCCGGCCCTGCCCATCCTGGATGCCGCGCGCCAGATGTTTGCCGATGCCCAGGGCAGCCCGCTGGCGGCGGCCATCATCAAGGAATACGGCATCTACCCGCCGGGCAACTTCGTCTTGCTGGCCTCGGGCGAGATGGCGGTGGTCATCCGCCGGGGCGCCACGGCGCACACACCCACCGCCGCGGCAGTGACCGACAAGAACGGCATTCCCATCGTGCGCACGCCGCGCCGCAACACGGCCGATGCAGCCTATGCCATCAAGAGCCTGGTGCCTGAGAGCAAGATGCTGCTGCGCGTGCCGCCCGAGCGGCTGTATGGCCTGGTGGAAGAGTAGCGGCCCTCAAGCATCACTGCGATGCCGGCATCGCCGGTGCTGGCGCGATGGACGGCACTGGGCCGATGGACGGTGCGGGGCCGGGTGATGGCGTCACCAATGCGGCTTGCGGGTACACCACATCGCGCAGCGCCAGGCTGATGCTGGGGATGTAAGTGATCAGCATCAGGCAGCCCATTATCACGAGCACGAAGGGCAGCAGGTGCTTGATGATCTGGTCGAGCGAGATCTTGGCCACGGTGCAGGCGGCAAACAAATTGACACCGAAGGGCGGCGTGATCATGCCCATGGCCAAGTTGACCACCATGACCATGCCGAAGTGCACCGGATCAATGCCGAAATGCACGGCCACCGGCGC
>JANOAQ010000315.1:0-4827 GCA_031411195.1 Burkholderiaceae bacterium
GCCAGCAGCAGGGGCGCCACATGCTGCTGGCCGGCGGGCGTGAGGGCTACCCGCGCCCGGCGCGCATCGGCCGCGTCGGTGCGGCGTTCCACCCAGCCCTGGGCCACCAGGCGGTCCAGCGTCTTGGTCACGGTGGGCTGCTGGGCCAGCACCTCGTGGGCCAGTTGGCCCACGGGCAGGGGTTCGCTGTCCGACAGGGTGGCCAGCACGCGCCATTCCAGCGAGTTGAGCCCGGCCTCTCGCAACTGCGGCTCAAAGCCGCGCCAGATCGCATGGCTGGCCCGCGCCAACAGGTAGGGCAGGTGCTGGTGGACGAAGCGATCGGTCATGCCGCGGTGCGCTTTTGATCGGCCAGCACGCACAAGGCCAGCGCCAGGCAGGCGATCACCAGGGCCGCAGGGCCCAGCGCACCGTAGCCAGAACTGGCCAGCAGCAGGCCGCCGCCGGCCGCGCCAACGGCCTGGCCGGCATAGAGGCTGGACGAATTGAGCGCGATCGAGGCCGAGGCCAATTCAGGCGCCGTGACGGCCAGCCGCGCCTGCTGCGACGAGACGAAGGCAAACGAGCCGAGGCCCCAGACCAGGATCGCCACCACGAAGCCCCCGGGTGAGGGCGCCAGCAGGCTGACCAGGCTCCAAAGCCCCAGCCCGGCGGTGATGGTGGCCAGCGCCAGGCGCGCGCCCCGGTCGGGCCCGAAGCGGCCGATGTGGCGGTTCAGCAGCAGGTTGCCCACCACGCCGCAAACGCCCATCAAGCCCATCAGCGCGGCCTGGGTGGCCGGCGTGGCGTTGATGAACTGGCGCAGCGACGGTGTGATGTAGCCCAGCACCATGAACTGCGCCGCGCACCACACGAGGGTGGCCAGCAGTATCAGCCGAAGGCGCGGGCTGGCACCCACCGCCCGCCACGATTGCAGCGACAGCGGCGCCACCTGCAGCCCGCTGGGCACGGCACGCCACACCCAGGCCGTGGCCACGAAGGCCAGTACGCCGATCAGCGCAAACGCGGCGCGCCAGCCCACGTAGTTGGCGATCAGGTTGCCCAGCGGCATGGCCACGACCGAGGCGATCGACCAGCCCAGAAACACCGTGGTCACTGCCGCCGCGCGGCGCTGCGCCGGCACCAGCAGGCCGATGGTGGCGGCCGCCTGCGGGGTGAGCACCGCCGCGCCCAGCACCGCCAATGGCCGCAGCACGGACAGCACCGCGTGGTTGGGCGCCAGCGCGCAGGCGATGTGGCCGATGGCCACCGCCAGCAGCGCCACCGTGAGCAGCCGGCGTCGGTCGATGCGCGAGGTGAACGCAGCAAACAGTGGCGCGCCCAGGCACAGTGCCACCGCCGCCAGGCTGAGCAGGTGGCCGGCGGTGGGCACGCTGATCTGCAGATCTTGCGCCAGGCGATCCAGCATGCCGGGCACCACCATCACGCCGGTGGCCACCACGAAATTGCCGAACATCAAGGCCCGCATCGGCGCCTTTGACGGGTCGGTGCTGGGGCGTGGGCTGGGCTGCATCAACCGAGTGTGCCCCAGGCCTCGCGGGCGGCTGGCGGCCGGGCCAGGCAACACAAGGCAGGATGTGGGTCTGTGCGCGCGCCCACCCGGTGAAACCCGCAAGCCCTAGATCAATGAATATTCATACATTAAAAGCCTCATGACCCCACCGGACCCATCCGCCAGCGTGGCCCACACCGCCCGTACCGAGGCCCCCACCTGGGATCTCACCGAGGCGCCCGTCGAGGCGCTTTCGCCCCAAAATTTGCGCAGCGCGCTGGGGCGCTTTGCCACCGGTGTCACGCTGATCACTTGCCGCGATGCCGATGGCGCACCGGTGGGCCTGACGGCCAATTCCTTCACTTCCTTGTCGCTCGACCCGCCGCTGGTGCTGTGGAGCCTGCGGCGCGCCAGTTCCAGCCTGGCTGCCTTCGCTGCGGCATCGCACTTCGCCGTCAACGTGCTGGCCGAAACCCAGGTGGATCTGTCGCGCCGTTTTGCCTCGGCCCAGCCCGACAAGTTTGCCGAAGGCGCCTGGGGCCAGGGCGTGGGCGGGGTGCCGGTGCTGGCCGGTTGCGCGGCGGTGTTCGAGTGCGCGGTCGATTCGCAACAGGTCGCCGGCGACCATGTCTTGATCATCGGCCGCGTGCTGCGGCTGGCCGATCTGTCGGTGGCGCCGCTGCTGTTTCAGGGTGGGCATTACCGGATGCTGGGAGAAGTGCTGTGAGTTCTGTCGTTCGCATCGAAGCCAAGTGGATCGACACCTTTGTCGACGTGTTCCGCCTGTGCGGCGTGCAGCCGGGCGAGGCCTGCGCCATCCTGTCCGAGACGCAATCGCGCCCGGTGCTGGTGCAACTGAGCGAGCTGGCCCTGGCCCGCCTGGGCGCACGCTGGTTCCACGTGGTGCTGCCCACGCCGAGGGTCAGCGCGCCAGTGCCGGTGCGATCCACCGGGGCGAGTGACGCCATCGGCCGCTTGCAGCCGGTGGTGTCGGCCCTGGCCGGCAGCGGCTTCATCGCCGATTGCACGGTCGAAGGCCTGCAGCACGCGGTGGAACTACCCGAAATATTGAAAGGCGGCGCCCGGGTGATGGTGGTCAGCAACGAGCACCCTGAAATCCTGGAGCGCACCGTGCCCCTGGCCGACGACGACGCGCCGGTGCGCGAGGCCATGCGCCGCTTGAAAGGCGCGCAGCAGATGCGCGTCACCTCGGCAGCCGGCACCGACTTGACGATCTCGCTGGCCGGCGCCCGCATCGGTGGCGTGTGGGGCTTCAGCGCCAAGCCGGGCAGCCTGACGCACTGGCCCGCCGGCCTGGTGCTGGCCTTTCCGGCAGCGGGCTCGGTCAACGGCACGCTGGTGATGGCGCCGGGCGACGTGAACCTCACCTTCAAGCGCTACCTGGCCGATGCGGTCACGTTGCGCATCGCCGACGACCATGTGGGCGCCATCGAAGGCCGCAGCGTCGATGCCGACCTGATGCGCGGTTACTTCGAAGCCTGGGGCGACCGATCGGCCTATGCCGTGTCGCACGTGGGCTGGGGCCTGAACCGACGCGCCCGCTGGGACGCCATGGCCTTCTACGACAAGGCCGATTTCAACGGCACCGAGCTGCGCGCCTTTGCCGGCAGCTTTTTGTACAGCACCGGCGCCAACGAGGTGGCCAAGCGCCACACACCGGGCCACTTCGACCTGCCGATGCGCGGCTGCACTGTCGCCGTGGATGGCCACACCGTCGTGCGGGACGGGGTGTTGCTGTGAACCCGATACTCGACAGCGGCGCGCCACTGGCGCACCTGCGCTGGCAGCCAGCGTCGGCCCGTGGCGGCGCGCCGGTGTTGCTGCTGCACGGCGTGGGGGGCGGGCGGCAGGCCTGGGCGCGCACCGGGCCGGCGGTGGCAGCGGCGGGCTACCTGGTGGTGGCGGTTGATTTTCCCGGTTACGGCCTGTCAGCAACCATCGCGCCTTACGACCTGGCCGGCATGGCTGCGGCCGTGGCGCGGCTGGTGACCTGCCTGGGTCGGGGCCCGGCCGTGCTGGTGGGCCACAGCATGGGCGGCATGGTGGCGCAGGAGGTGGCGGCCAGCACGCCCGAGCTTGTGGCGGGTCTCGTGCTGGCCAGTACGTCTCCCGCCTTCGGTAAGCCCGGCGGTGATTGGCAGCAAGCCTTCCTTCAATCGCGCTTTGCGCCCTTGGATGCCGGGCTGGGCATGGCCGGCCTGGCCGCGCAACTGGTGCCCGGCATAGTGGCGCCGGGTGCTGCGCCCCAGGCCATTGCAGACGCCCAGGCGGTGATGGCGGGCGTGCCCGAGTCCACCTACCGGGCGGCAGTGGCGGCACTGGTGCGCTTTGACCGCCGAGCCAACCTTCCCCACATCGCCGTGCCTACGCTGGCCATCACCGGCGCACACGACCGCACCGCCGCGCCCGAGGTGGCGCAAAAGATGGCCGAGCGCATCCCCGGTGCAAGCTGCCTCGTCGTGCCCTACGCCGGCCACTTGCTGCCCATCGAGCAGCCCGAGGCCTTCAATGCCGCGGTGCTGGCCCACCTGGGTGGACCTGGGCCGACCTGGGCCCCTGGGCCCGCACTGATCTGATCTGACAGGAGCCCCACCATGTCTGCCGTGCTCGACCCCACCCCTTCGGCCAACCAGGCCGCCGCTGCGCCCAGCCGCTATGTGCCCTTGCACATCTGCGGCAACCCCGATGTGCTGACACCGCTGCAGCGTGCGTTGATCGACCGCGTATCCGCCCTGGGCCCGCGCTGGGCGGCGCGCGCCGAGCGCTACGACCGCGAAGCCAGCTTCCCGTTCGAGAACTACGATGACCTGCGTGACGCCGGCCTGCTGGGCATCTGCGTGCCCACGGCCTATGGTGGCCTGGGCGCCGACTTTGCCACCTATGTGATGGTGTCCGCCGAGATCGGCCGCTGGTGCGGCGCCACCGCGCTGAGCTTCAACATGCACGTGTGCAGCTGCCTGTGGGCCGGCGAGATTGCCGACGCCCTTGACATGACGCCCGAGCAGCGCGCCGACCACGCGCACAACCGCGTCATCCACTTCCACCGCATTGTCGACGAGGGGAAAATCTACGCCCAGCCCTTCAGCGAAGGCGGTGCGGCCGCAGCCGGCGCGGCGCCCTGGGGAACGGTGGCGCGCAAGGTGGACGGCGGTTATGTGGTCAGCGGCAAGAAGATCTTCGCCAGCCTGGCCGGCGCCGCCGACACCTACGGCGTGCTGTGCACACTGGAGCGGACTGATCGCGCCGGCGGCGGCACGCGGCGCGATTCGATGTACCTGGCGGTGCCAGCCAATGCGCCGGGCGTCAGCGTGGTG